>JBGASS010000281.1:0-3990 GCA_044229555.1 Holophagaceae bacterium | reverse complement strand
TGTGGAGCCCTGGCAGCCCGGGAAAGGGCTCCGGACCTCCCGGCTGCAGCGTGAGGTCCAGGTGCACCCGCATGGTCTCGCGCTGCCGGTCGCAGCCCACGAGGCCCGCGGAGCCCGCCCCCGCCAGGCCGAGGCCGAGGGCCGCGGCGGCGCGCAGCCAGGCGCGGCGGTCCAGGGCGGCGTTCATGGCTCCAGCCGGGTCGCGGGGAACTGGGTTTCCAGGGCCCGCTGGCGCTCCTCGAGGTGGCGGCGGAGCGTGGCCCAGTAGGGCAGCTTCCGGGCTCCGGCGAGGAAGGGGGTCGCCTCGTACCACCTCAGGCAGAAGAAGCCCTGGGTCGCGGCGCGGTTCGCGAATTCCACCGCCTCCTTGTCCCGCCCCAGGAAGCCCCAGGCCTCCGCCACCTTGAAGGTGAACTCCCCGTCGAGGACCTGGACCATCGGGCGGGACTCCGCGAGGCCCTCCAGCTCCCGGAGGGCCTCGGCCTCGCGGCCCTCCAGGGCCAGGGCGTAGACGCGGCTGAGGGGACGGAAGCCGGGGATGGCCGTATCACCGTCCATTCCGCGCTGGAAATAGGGCAGGGCCCCCGCGCGGTCTCCCGTCAGCAGGCGGGCGTAGCCGCGGTAGAAATCCAGCAGCGCAGCCTGGGATCCAGGCTGGGGCAGGTCGAGGCTGGCGATGAAGCCGGGAATGTCGCCCCGGTAGAGCCGGGTGTTGTCCGCCGCGGTGTGCATGATGCGGGGGAGCCCCGTCAGGCGCCCCTGGCGCTGCATGGACCGTTCGGAGAGGTCCAGCAGCCCGGAGACGCGGGACGGGTAGGCCACGGAGACCGCGGCGTTGGCGCTCCCGGGATAGGCCTTGGCGCAGGCCAGGCTCGCCTCCAGCGCCTCCCGGCCCCGTCCGGTGTCCGTGGCGAAGAAGGCGTAGGTGCGGATTCCCCGGGGCATGTGGGGCCACAGGGCCATGGCCTGCTGGAAGGCCTCCTCGCAGCGGCGCTGGCCGCCGGACCGCTCGCCGGGATGGGTGATGCTGCCGATGTAGAGGGAACCGGCGAGCCCGAAGTGGACCGTGGCGCAGCCTGGAAAGCGCTGGGCCAGCCGCGCGAAGCGGGCGGTGGGATCGACGGGGTCTTCGGTGACGGGGAGGCCCAGGAGGCTCGCCAGCTCCATGCAGGCGGCGGGATCCTCGGGCCGGAGGAGGCCGGGTTGGGCGGCGGGCACGCCCAGGGGCGCCAGGAGCTCGGAAATGGCCCAGTCCGGCGTGCCCGCGGGGGAGCGCCGGGGGTCCGGCGCGCCGGGGCCGCTCCAGGCGGGCTCCAGCCGCAGGTGGCCGTCCCAGAACGTGGCCCGGGCGCTCAGGCGCAAGGCGCCTTGGGGCAGGGCGGCCTCCGGGGGCAGCCCTTCGAGGACGCAGTATCCGCCGAGCACTTCCAGGTGGTCGGCCACCAGCAGGCGCAAGCCCTCCCGCTGGTGGGCGTCGAGGCCGGGATCCGAGGGAGGGCGCGATCACCACCTGACGCGCCGGGGCGCCCGCGTGGACCGGATCCGAGCAGGATCCCGAGCCGCCCAGGGCGGCGAGGAGGACGAAGAGGGTGGCGATGACGGCGGAGCGTCGCATGGCGGGCGGGGAGGAGGATTGGAGCATCCTCAGAACGCAGGCGGGCACCAGCCCAAACGCAGCGGCGGGCACCTGGGCCCCGCCGCAGCATCGTATCCTCGCAGCAGCCCCTGGAGCCGCCATGGTCGCGCCGCCCTCATCCTCGCCGCCCTGGCGGCCTGGCCCAGACCCAGCCCCAGGCGCCGGAGCCCTACCAGCGCACGAACCCGCGCATTCCTGCCGGGAGAAGAGGCCATCGAGCGCGCCCGCCTCGGCAGCGGGAAGCGCTCCGTGGAGGCCACGCGCCGGCTCACGGAGGAGGAACGGCGGCGGGCGGCCATCTTCAAGGCCTCCAAGGACTCGGTGGTCTACATCGCCGGCATCGCGACCTTCCAGAACCTCTTCGGCGACGTGTTCAGCCAGCCCTCGGGCACGGGCACGGGCTTCGTCTGGGACGAGAAGGGCCACGTGGTCACCAACCACCACGTCGTCACCGTGGAGACCGGCGGCGCGCCCATCGGCGAGGCCCAGGAGCTGCAGGTCACCCTGGCGGACGGCAGCACCTACAAGGCCCAGGTGGTGGGCCGCTCCCTGGAATACGACATCGCCGTGCTGCAGGTCTTCGCCCCCCTCGACCGCCTGAAGCCCTGGTCCTGGGCCGTTCCGCGGACCTGGTGGCGGGCAGTCCGTGCTGGCCATCGGCAACCCCTGGCCTGGACCACACTCAGCAGCGGGGTCATCTCCGCGGTGCGCCGGGAAGTCCCCACGGGCAACGGCCGGCGCATCCGCCAGGCGATCCAGACCGACGCGGCCATCAATCCGGGCAATTCCGGCGGGCCCCTCCTGGACTCCGCCGGGCGGCTCATCGGCATGAACACGGCGATCCTGAATGCGACGGGGGCCTCCGTGGGCATCGGCTTCGCGATCCCCGTGGACACCCTGAACCGCGTGGTGCCCCAGCTCATCCAGAAGGGCCAGCTGGTCCGCCCGAAGCTGGGCTTCGACACCCTGAGCCCGGACGCCGCGGCGCTGCTGGGCCTGCGCAAGGGCGTGATGGTGTTCCATGTGGAGGCCGGCAGCTCGCCGCCGCGGGGCTCCAGGGATTGCGCTTCAAGCCCGGCACGGAAGCGCGGCGCAGCGTCGAGGACGTGGCGGCCCTGGGGGACGTCATCATCGGCTTCCAGGGCAAGCCCATCGAGAGCGACGTCCAGCTCTTCGACCTGATGGAGCTGGAACTGCCCGACGCGCCCCGGGTCTTCGAAGTGCTCCGCGAGGGCAAGCGCCTCACCATCACCCTGAAGCCCGCCGCCACCGCGCGGCCGGAGGGGCCTTCGGTCTGAGCGCCGCCTCAGTGCTTGTGGGGCGCCGGCTCGGGCGCAGCCGCCGGCCGGCGGCGGGGGCGCGCCCTTCCCCACGGGCCCCTTCCCCACGGGCTCCGGGGGCAGGTAGCTGAGGGGCACCAGCAGGGGCTCGTCGAGGCCTTCCGCGGTGATGCGGAGCAGGCCCTTGCGCTGGGCCCGGTCGCGCAGGGTGACCGTCAGCGCGTGCTCGGCCTTCTCCGAGGCCTCGAGGCCGGCGATGGCCCAGCCCTGGCCTTCCGGCCAGGACGGCCTCTCCTTCAGCCGGAGGGGCTTCCGTCTGCCCGGCGGACCTTGAAGGTCTGGCTGAACCGCTCCGGCACGTCCAGGACCACGCGGCCGGGAAGGGCCTCAGGGCCTGGGCGATGCGCCAGGCGAGGGTGAGGTCGAAGCGCCTGGAGGGGCGCGCTGGTCTCCACCTTCAGGCGCTCCAGGCCCGCGGTCTGCCCGGGCCTGAGCCGTGAAGGCCGCAGGGTGAGGACCAGGTTGGCGTTGACGCCGTCGGGCACGATCTCGTGGTCGAAGTAGGGCGGAACCTCGCTGGCGAGGCGGAGGGCGGCGGCCTCGCCGCCTTCCCGGGTGAAGCGGAAGGTGATGGAGGGGCTCTCGAAGCGCTGCACGGCGCCCAGGTCCTTGGCCGCCCAGTCCACCGCCACCTCCGGGCGCACGGTGAAGTCGAAGCGGAGCAGGTAGCGGGGCTGGGTGGCATCGTCGGATTCCAGGCGGATGCTGCGCCGCTGGTAGCCCACCCAGTCCTTCGGGTCCAGGGTGGCGGTGATGCGCCGGGCTTCCCCGGGGGCGAAGGGCCGGGCGAAGGGCCCGGGGTCCATGTTGGTGCCGGGGCTGAGGTCCACCACCCGGAAGACCATGGGCTTGTCCGAATCGTTCTTCAGGTCCCAGGCGAGCTGGCGCACCTCACGGGGTCCGAGGCTGCCCAGGGAGGTGATGGTGTCGGGCGCGATGGAGTAGCGGTACTTCGGCCTGGCGCGCCGCGGGCGCCGGTCCGGGCGCGCCGCCTGGATCACGGGTCCGGCGGGG
>JBGASS010000280.1:0-4048 GCA_044229555.1 Holophagaceae bacterium | reverse complement strand
AGCGGAGATCCAGGAACTGCCCGTGGAGGAGCGCCCCATGTTCCTCGAGGAGGCCGGCCTCACGGAGCCCGGCCTGAACGTCCTCATCCGCGAATCCTTCAAGCTCCTCGGCCTCCAGACCTACTTCACCGCCGTCGTGAAGGAGGTCCGCGCCTGGACCATCCATGTCGGCGACACCGCCCCCCAGGCCGCCGGCGTCATCCACACGGACTTCGAAAAGGGCTTCATCCGCGCCCAGGTGATCACGTACGAGGACTTCCTCCAATTCAAGGGAGAGCAGGGCGCCAAGGACGCGGGCAGGATGCGCACCGAAGGCAAGGAGTACGTCGTCAAGGACGGCGACCTGATGAACTTCCTGTTCAACGTCTGAAGGCCTGGCGGGATGGGGGTCCGCGCCCTTCAGCCAGGGAGGTCGGCCTTGACCTTCTCCCAGACGGCCTGCGCCTCCCGACTCAGGCGAGGGATGTGCCCGGGCAGATCTGGGAGCCATGGCGCCCCGGTGAGCTCGCGCTGGGCGGAGACGAGTCCCAGGATGTCGAGACGGTCCCGAGGGCTCCCCGCCTCCAGCTTCAAGAGGACCAGGCCAAGGGGTGTGGCCACCTTGCAAGGCACGGTCGGGACCGGCTCGGCCGTATCCGTGGCGACCTTGGCTGCGTACCCCAGGCCCACCACGAGGTCATGGACAGGCTCCAGCCCGAGGCGAACCACTCCCCTCAGGGGATCTCCAGGTTCCCCCTGGCGGATTTCCACGGATCCGTGCTCAAACCCGGCCCAGAATTCCGGACGCAGCACATCCGCGCTCAGGGTGAGGAGGTCCACGTCCGCGGTGAACCGGGCAAAACCGCGGGCCGCGAGGGCCGATGCGCCGATCAGGCAGAAGGGGACCGACTTCCCGTCCAGGTAGCCCAGCAACCACCCCTCAATCACGATGGATCCCCAGATCCTGGTCCAGGAATGAGCAGGGACGCCTATCCACCTGGTTCAGTCGTTCGTACAGCCGCCGGGCGTCCTCCATGGTCGCCCCGGGATGGAGATGGGGCAGGAGCATTCTGAGGCCCTCCTGCCCCCGCAGCATGGCTTCGAAGTCGGCGATGGACTTTTCGAAGCTCGGGACAGGGAAGGAGCGGCGCATGAGAAGAGGGTAATGCGACCTCTCCCCCTCCGCCATGACGATGCCCGGTCCAGTTCCGCTTGCCGGAGCGGCGGGCCCTGGGGGTGAAGTGCGAATGAGCGAGATCACGAATCCAATACATCCACTGTCGCATCAGGATCCCAGCCACAGGCGTTCCGCTGCGGCGATGAGGCGATCCACTTCCGCGCGCCCGGGCCCGGTTCGGATCCAGTCCTGGACCCCGGGACCGAATGCGCGGAGGTGCTCAAGGAAGTGGCAATAACTGGCGTTCGCGATGTCACGATCCTCGGACTCGAGGATGGACCACCGGGCGAAGGCCCAGATGCCCTCCCTGACGTCTCCATCATCAGGAGCGAGGATGGGGGCCCCAAAGCGCGGGCCCAAGGTCCATCCAGAAGTCGCCAAGGCTTTCCGATTCCCGGATCAATTCGCCCTGGCCTGGAAGGCATCGGAGCGCCGCCTCTCGCCAGCTCCCTTTCACCGCGCCTCCACCGGCATGGCGTTCAGCCGCGCGATCCGGTGCTCGATGGGCGGATGCGTCGAGAACAGGCTCATCAGCCCGCCGCCGTGCAGCGGGTTCACGATCATCATGTGCGCCGTGGCGGGCTGGGCGTTGCGCATCTGGTGGCGCTCGTTGATGCCGCTGATCTTCGCCAGGGCCGAAGCCAGGGCATCCGGCCGTCCTGTCACGTGGGCGCCGAAGTCATCCGCCAGGTACTCCCGGGAGCGGCTGAGGGCCATCTGCAGGAGCATGGCGGCGAGCGGGCCGAGGATGGCCACCAGCAGGCCGAAGAGGGGATTGGTGGGCCGGCCCTCGTCGTCCCGGGGCGAGACGTACATGGCCATGTGGGAGAGGAACATGATGGCCTGGGCGAGCACCGAGGCCATGGAGCCGATGAGGATGTCGCGATTCTTGACGTGGCCCAGCTCGTGGCCCAGGACGCCCTCCAGCTCCTGCCGGCTCAGCATGCGCAGGATGCCCGTGGTGACCGCGACAACGGCGTGGTCCGGATTGCGGCCCGTGGCGAAGGCGTTGGGGGTCTCGTCGTCGATGACGGCGATCCGGGGCATGGGCAGGCCGGCGCGCTGGGCCAACGTCGCCACGATGGCGTAGAGCTCCGGCGCCTCGGCCTCCGTCACGATGCGGGCCCGGTAGGAGGCCAGCACGATGGAGTCGGAGAAGAAGTAGCTGAAGGCGTTCATCAGCAGCCCGGCCGCCAGGGCGAGGACCAGGCCCTGCTGGCCGTAGAGCGTGTTGCCGATCCAGACCAGCAGGCCCGTCAGGGCGGTGATGAGGATGAAGGTCTTGAAGGAGTTCACGGCGCACGCTCCGGACCTGATTCTACGGCGTGTGCGGGGCCTTCCAGGAGGCCGGAAATCCCGAAGCGACCCCTCGGCGGAAGCCGCCTCAGCAGCAGCGCTTCGCCACCACCAGCGTGACGTCGTCCTTGAAGCCCGAGCCCTCCATGTGCTTGAACACCGCCACCAGGATGGCCTCGAAGATCTCGTCGGCGCTGCGGCCCTGGTGTTCCCGCACCACTGCGATGATGGCGTCTTCGCCGAAGTCCTGGCCCTCCCGGCTTTCCGCCTCCACGAGGCCGTCGGTGAAGGCCACCAGCACGTCCCCGGGATCCATCTGGTCGTGGCCCTGCTCATAGGTCGCGCCGGGGAGCAGGCCGACGATGGGCCCCGTCGGGGAGAGGCGCCGGGCCGCGTCGCCGTTGCCGGGAACCAGCAGGGGCGGGTTGTGGCCGCCGTTCACGTAGCGCAGGTCCCCGGTGTCCGGATTGATGCTGCCCACGAAGAGGGTGGCGTAGCGGTTGCGGTCCCGGACCTCGTTCATGCGCGTGTTGAGCCGCGTGGCGAAGCGGCCCCAGTTCTTCACCCGGCGGTCCGCGCGGGCCCGGAGGAAGGCCGAGAGCTGGGTCATCATCAGGGAGGCCGGCAGGCCCTTGCCGCTGATGTCCGCCACGGCGAGGTGGATGCGGTCGCCTTCGACCTCGTCCTCCCAGCCCCCTGCCGGGGGATCGCTGGCCATCCACACGTCGTAGAGGTCGCCGCCCACGGCCTGGTAGGGCAGGTTGGCGCCGGTGAACTGCCAGCCTTCGGGCTCGGGCAGCCGCGCCGGCAGGATCTGCCGCTGGATGTTGCGGGCCAGGTCCAGGTCCTTCTCCAGCTTCAGGGAGAGGATCTGCGACTCCCGCAGCTCCAGGCTGGTCAGCTGGCTGGCGCAGAGGTTGAGCAGCGTGTAGAGGAAGAGCTCGTCCTCCTCGCTCAGCTTGCCGATGGTGGGCTCCGCCGCGTAGGCGAAACCGTGGCTGTGGTCCTGGTCCCGCAGCTCCACCACGTGCACCAGCCCCTTCTCCGCCAGCAGGCTGTGCAGCGTCTCGCCCATGAGCAGGTTGGGCTGGGTGCCCAGGCCGCGGTTGAGCAGCACCGTGCCGTCGGGTCCCACCACCAGGAGGCGGGGGATGCGGAACTCGCCCATGAGGGTGGCGGCCATGAGGCGGACCAGGTCCTCCTTCGACTGGACCTCCCCCAGGGAGCGGGTGAGGTCGAAGAGGGTGTTCAGGCGGGAGAGCTGGAGGGCCAGGGCCCGGTTCTGGTCGATGCGCAGGGCCTCCAGGCGCCGCCAGGCCAGGAGGGGCGCGCTGATGGAAAGCAGCAGCCCCAGGCCAGGGGGGTTGGTCTCGCTCTTCACCGCGAGCTGCCCGTAGCTTTCGTCCCCGTGGGTCCAGGGCAGGCTGGTCCAGCCCCGGCCCGGATTCGTGGGGAAGGCCGGCGCCGAGCCGCGGAGGAAGATCCACCGCTCGCCGTCCCAGATGCCGCCCTGGCCGGCCCGCGCCATGCCCAGCGCGGTCACCCCCACCAGGTGCACCAGGGCCTGCTCCGTGACCTGCTCGGGAAAGGTCTCGA
>JBGASS010000279.1:0-4492 GCA_044229555.1 Holophagaceae bacterium | reverse complement strand
GAGGCTCCCGGGAGTGTGGCCGGGGACCGGGATCAGCAGCAGGTCTTCGTCGAGGGGCACCGGGTCCGCGCCGGAAATCTCCAGTTCCATGCCTCGGAGGCCGTCGGCGCGGTGCATGGCGCGCTCGCAGCCGAAGCGCTGGCGGAAGACGGCGTGGTCGGCCACGTCGTCCCGGTGGCTCAGGACCATCCAGCGCAGCCCGCCCAGCTCCGCCAGGCGCTTCAGCAGCGGGGCGGCGGCCCGGGGGCTGTCCACCAGGACGTTGCCGCCGGGCCGGCGGATGAGCCAGCTCCAGGCGCCGAAGCTCTGCTCCGAGGTGTAGCCGCAGAAATGGACCTCCTCGTCTACCTGGACGGGGAAGGCCGCCGCCGCCTGGGCCAGGGCGGTCTTGTCGCCGGTGCCGATGCTCGCGGTGGGACAGGCGAGGAGCGCCATGGAGGCCCGCAGCCGCTGGCGGTCGCCCTCCGGCTGGCGCGCCACGACGCTGTGCCCCTGCGCGTCCCGGTAGACTTCCGGCGCGAAGGTCCAGCAGGTGCCGCAGTCGATGCAGCTGCGGTCCACGAAGAAGGCGCCGGGGGCGTTGTCCGGGTAGGCTTCCGCCCGCTTCGCCATCCGGCGCCGGGCCTCAGTCCAGGGGGACGAAGGTGATGGTGCCCGCCGCCATGTCCGGAATGGCCAGGATCTTCCGGTCCTTGTCCAGGCCCATGTCCGCGGCGGCCATGAAGCCCGACTTCCAGAGGGACGGGCCGCCGTCCTCCGCGACCTTGAACACCTTCCCGGCCTTGTAGTCGCTGGCGTAGTAGTGGGCGCCGGACTTCACCAGGCCGTCGAGGTTGCCCAGCGGCTTCGGCGTGACGGCCGAGATGCGCTTGGTCCGCAGGTCCACCCTCAGCAGCCGGCCCGGGACCTTGGTGGCGAAGTTGTCGCCGGTGATGGTGCCCCAGGCCGCCACGATCAGGCTGTCGGGCTCCATCCAGAGGCCGTTGGGGCATTCCAGCTTCTTGTCGGACACGAAGACTTCCGGCCGGCTGGTGGGGCCGATGCGGTAGATGACGCTGCGCTCCATGTCGGAGACGTAGAGCTCGCCCTTGGCGCTCACCGCGATGTCGTTCAGGAATTTCGCCCCCTGCACCGGGATCCGCCGCACGAACTGCCCCTTCTGGATGTCGATGACGCTCACGTGGTCGATGTCGGCGACGTAGAGCATCCGGCCCGAGAGGCCCATGCCCTTGGGGGCGTCCAGCCCCTTCACCCACTCCTTCTCCAGCACCTTCCCGTCCGCGTCCAGCTTGGAGATGAAGGCCCTGGAGTCCCGGGCGGTGGAGCCCCCGGCCAGGTTCGAGACGTACCAGCACTTTCCGACGGCGTCCCAGAGGATGCATTCGGGATTGTTGAGGCCCCGGGTGACGTGGGCACCGCCGGCGGACGAAGCCGGCGCGGTCTTCGGGGCCTGGGCGAGGGCCATGGCAGGCAGTAGGAACAACAGGGGCAGGGCGCGCATGGGGACCTCCGGGTTCGCGGCTCCATTCTGGGCGCAAACCCGGCGCTGTCCAGTTCCGCGGGACCTCAGCCCCCGAAGGCCGCGAGATGCTCCTGCAGGAAGGCGTCCAGGGTGCGGGCGGGCCGGCCCGTGAGCAGTTCCGCGGTGCCCAGGACCCGGGCGGCGTCCCCGTGGCGCACGCCTTGGTTGAGGGCCACCATGCCCAGGGCGTACCAGGCGTCCATGCCCATGCCGCGGATGGCCTGGAAGGCCGCCGTGTCGGGGACGGGGACATGCCGGACCTCCCGCTTCAGGAGGACCGAGAGCGTGGCCGCGACGTCGGCATAGGAGAGCGCGGCCGGGCCCGTGAGCTCGTAGACGAGGCCTTCGTGGCCGGGCTCCGTGAGCACGGTGGCGGCCACGTCGGCGATGTCCCGGGCGTCGATCCAGGCCAGGCGGCCCTCGCCGGTGTTGGTGTAGACGGGCTGGCCCGCCTTGATGCCGTGGGCGAAGAAGGCCACCCAGTTCTGCATGAAGAAGTTCGGCCGCAGGATGGTCCAGGCCAGTCCTGAGGCTTCCAGGGCCGCTTCGACCCGGGCGTGCTCCCGCAGCAGGGGGTTCGCGGAATCGCGGCTCACGCCCCAGGCGGACAGCTTCACCACGTGCTTCACTCCGGCGACCTTGGCCGCCTCGAGGGCGGCGAGCTCCAGGTCCGCGAAGTGGCTGGTGGAAGAGAGGAGGAAGAGCTTCTCCGCGCCCTGGAAGGCCGCCTTGAGGCTGGCGGGATCCGACAGGTCGCCGCGGACCACCGCGACGCCCTTCTCCGCGAGGAGCTTCGCGGAAGCCTCGCTGCGGGCGAGGGCCTTGAAGGGCATACCCTTGGCCTGGAGGGCGGTGAGGAGGTGCTGGCCGACTTTGCCGGTGCTGCCGGTGACGAGGATCATGGGATTTCCTTGGGATGGGGCCGGGTCCGGCCCCGTGTGGAGGGGGATCAGCAACCTGGGGAAGGCTCTCAGGCGCTGGCGGGGTAGTCCGTGTAGCCCGCGGGGCCCGGCGTGTAGAAGGTGCCCATGTCGGGCGCCGCGAGCTCCGCGCCGGTCTTCAGGCGGTCCACCAGATCCGGGTTGGCGATGAAGGGCTTGCCGAAGGCCACAAGGTCCCCCTTGTCCGCAGACAGATCGGCCTCGGCCCGCGTCCGGTCGTAGCCGCCGCTCAGGATGAAGGCCCCGGAAAATGCCTTGCGCAGGGCGATCTTCAGGGTCGCCGGAACCTCCGGAGCACCCATGCTGCTGTGGTCCACCACGTGGAGGTAGGCGAGGCCAATGCGGGAGAATTCCCTCACCAGGTGAAGGTAGGTGGCTTCCACCTGGTCGTAGGGAGGCATGTCGTTGAAGGCGCCAAAGGGAGACACGCGGATGCCGACGCGGCCGGCGCCGATGGCCTGGGCCACCGCCCCGGCCACTTCCACGACGAAGCGCTCCGCCTCCAGGGAGCCGCCGTAGCCGTCCGTGCGCAGGTTGGTGCCCGGATTCAGGAACCGTTCCAGCAGGTAGCCGTTGGCGGCGTGGAGCTCCACGCCGTCCAGGCCCGCCTTCGGCGCCAGCCGCGCGGGCATGGACGTAGGCGGCCCGCCTCCTCGAGATCGGCGGCGTCAAGCCTGGGCGCCGGCATGGGCTGCATCCCCTCCGCGTCCGTCCACATGTCGCCCTTGGCCTGGACCGCCGAAGGCGCCAGGATCCCGGCGCCCGGGGCAGGCCGAGATGGCCCACGCGGCCCGTGTGCATGAGCTGGACGAAGATGTGGCCGCCGCGCGCATGCACGGCTTCGCGACCCGTCGCCAGCCGTCCGCCTGGCCTGCTGAAGAGGCCAGGGATGCGGCGTAGCGAGTGGCCGTCGTGATGCGGCGCCACGCCTTCAGTGATGATGAGGCCCGCCCCGGCCCGCTGGCCGTAGTAGGTGGCCATCAGCTCATTGGCCACGTTGCCGACCGCGCGGGAGCGCGTCATGGGCGCCATCACCACGCGGTTGGCGAGGGTGAGGGGCCCGAGGGTGGCGGGGGCGAAGAGTTCGCCGGTGGTCGGAGCGAAGGTTGCGGCGGTCATGGGGTTCTCCGGATCGATGGATGTTGCGGGATCAAAGGGCGCTGGAAACGAAGGCGGCGATCTGGGCCTTGGGCTGGGCGCCCACGAGCTTGCCCACGGGCCGGCCGTCCTTGAAGAGGAGGAGGGTTGGAATGCTCTGGATGCCGTAGCCCGAGGCGGTGCCGGGCTGCTCGTCCACGTTCACCTTGGCGATGGTGGCCTGGCCGGCGAGGTCCGCGGCCAGTTCGTCGAGGACCGGGGCCACCATGCGGCAGGGTCCGCACCAGGGGGCCCAGAAGTCCACCAGGGTGGTGCCGGCGGCGGTGGCCGCGGCAAAGTCGGTATCGGTGAGGTGCTTCACGAGGCTGGACACGGGGTCTCCTTTCAGGGTTCGGGTATCCTTCGGTTCCGGTGGTTGCATTCCCCAGGACCGTGACCCAATGTTTAGGTGCTTGCTCTCTTTTCGAAAGTAGGCACTATTTTGGAAGGTAGGTACCCAATGGTTAGAAAAGCCTGCAACCTGGAACCCAACGTCCTGAGCGGGGTCTGTCCGACGCGGAAAGTCCTGGACCTCATCGCCGACAAGTGGACGGTGCTGGTGATCTACCTGCTCTCCGGCGGCACCAAGCGCTACGGTGAGCTGCAGCGGACCATCCAGGGCATCAGCCAGAAGATGCTCACCCAGACCCTCCGCAAGCTGGAGGAGGATGGCCTCGTGAAGCGCACGGTCTTCCCTGAAGTGCCGCCCCGCACCGAGTACGAGCTCACGCCCCTGGGCCAGACCCTGCGGGAGCCCCTGGGCAGCCTTTGCGCCTGGGCCCAGGACCACATGGCGGAAGTGGAGAAGGCCCGGGCCCGCCGCAAGCCGGTCCCCGCCCAGGCGCCCGCGGCAGCGCCCGCCGCCCGGCGCAGCGCCTGATCACCGCGCCCC
>JBGASS010000278.1:0-4062 GCA_044229555.1 Holophagaceae bacterium | reverse complement strand
TACGGCTGCGCCGGCGGGGGCTGCGAGATTGACGAGGGGGCCTTCCGCCTCGCCGTGCTGGCGGGGAAGTGGAGGGCCACCCGACCCCACGTGACGGACCACGCGGGCTTCTGGGTCCACGGGCTCATGGTCCGCCCCATGGCGGTCCTGGTGAGCGGGTTCCTGAAGGCGAAGGCCAAGGGGCCCGGGGCCCTGCAGGTGTTCATCAATACGCAGCTGGGGGAGTGGTGGGACCCCCGCGAGGGGGACGCCCTCCTGGTGGAGGGCCTCATGGCCCGGCGGGAGGGCTACGCGGGCGGGGCTGTGCCGGAGGGCGTGGCCCTCCTGGTGGCGGCGGTGGACGTCCAGGACGACCGCCTCGAGGTGCTCCTCCAGGGCTTCGGCGCGGGCGAGGAGACCTGGGACGTCCAGCACCTGGTCATCCCCGGGAACCTCGCCACGAAGGACCCCTGGGACCGCCTCGAGGAGCTCCTCCGCCGGGACTGGGACGGCCACCAGGTGCGAGCGTGCACCGTGGACATCGGCGGCCACTTCACCCGGCAGGTGTACCAGTTCGCCCGCCGGCCCAACCTCAAGGGCGTGATCTTCCCCGTGAAGGGCGCCTCGAAGCCTCAGCAGAAGGTCATCCGGCGCGCGGGCGGGAAGCAGCGGCTCTTCCTGGTGGACACCGTGGCGGCGAAGGACCAGATCCTGGCGCGGCTGCGCATCGACCAGCCGGGCCCGGGCTACCGGCACTTCCCCCAGGACCACGACGGGCCCTTCTTCGAGCAGCTGCTGGCGGAGCGCCCGGTCCGGAAGGTGGGTCGGCGGGCCTACGAGAAGATCACCCCGGACGCCCGGAACGAGGCCCTGGACCTCAGCGTCTACGCCCTGGCGGCNCGGCCAGGCCGAAGCGGGAGCGGGAGCGGGTTGAGCCGGGAGCCACGGAGGTCCCCGCCAGCCTGGCCGAGCCGATGGAGCAGAAGCCCGGCAGGGCCCAGAAGCCTCCCAGGATGAGGAGGTCTCAGATCCGCGGGTGGTGAGCTGCACATTTTTGGTGCACCTCGCGCTGAATCCCGACCACTTACCACCCCCGCCAAATGGTGGGGGACAATAAAAGGGCCGGCGTGTTGCCGGCCGGTGTAGAGCCCGAGGGCCCCTGGTGCGTGAGACCTCCAGGATAAGCCCCAGGGACTCCCGCCGTCACGAGAAAGGAGTCCTCATGCGGGACCGGGCGAGAGCCTGCAGACCGATCGACCTCAAGCGACAGCGCAGAGGCGCCTCCAGTGCTGGAGGGATGCCGACATGAAGTTCCAGGGGCCCTTCGGGGCCCCTTTCTTTTGGCCCTGTCAGACCCGACATGACAGCCACGGGGGGGATCCGCCTCCACCTTGGGGTCGGGGGGCACACAGCCACAGAGCAGAAGGGCCCTCCGCCCACTTAACCCGGAGCCCCCCCACCCATGCTCGAGGCCGCCCAGCTCATCGAGATCATGCCCTCCGCGAGGGAGCGGGCGCCGCTCTTCCTGCCCGCGCTGCAAGTGGCCATGGACCGGTTCGAGATCAGCACCCCCCTCCGGATCGCCCACTTCCTGGCCCAGGTGGCCCATGAGAGCGGCGAGCTGCGCTGGATGCGCGAGATCTGGGGGCCCACGCCGACCCAGCAGGGCTACGAGGGCCGCCAGGACCTGGGGAACACCCAGCCGGGCGACGGGTTCGCCTTCCGGGGCTGGGGCCTCCTGCAGACCACGGGTCGCGCGAACACCCTACGCGCCTCGATCGCGCTCTTCGGGGACGCCCGCCTGGTCGAGCATCCCGCGCTCCTCTCCCGCCGCGACACCTGCTGTCTCGCGGCCGGGCTCTACTGGCAGGACCACGGGCTGAACAAGTGGGCCGATGCGGACGACCTCGACACCCTCCGGGACCTGGTGAACCGCGGGCACAAGACCCGGGCCCTGGGCGACTCCAACGGCTACCGCGAGGTGGAGGCCTACCTGAAGGTGGCGAAGCGGGTGCTGGGGTGCTGATCCGTCTTGCCCCCGCCCTGGGCTTCTGCCTCCTGAGCTTTGTCTCGGTCGGCGTGTGGCTGATCAGGAAGGAGCGAGCTCGTGGCTGACCTCTCCGAGGCCCTCCCGAAGCCTCCGGCCCTGCTGCTGCGCTTTCTCCGATCTGACCACCCGGAGCGGGTCTCCGCCCTGGTCCTCCTCCTGGCCGTCCTGGGCCTCATCGCCGCCCTTGTGATCCTGGCCGTTGCTCACGCGAAGGGCCGGGACTCGGCCGCGGCCATCGCCAGCGTCTGCCTCTGCCTCTCGGCGGTGGTGGGCTACGCCTACAGGAAGAGCAAGGAACTGGAGGGAGGAGGCGCATGAGTCTCGAGGCCCTCCCTCTCGTCACCCGGGCGAAGTTCGCGGTCGGCGTGAGCATCGCGCTCCTCGCCATCGGATTCAGCCTGGGATGGGAGGCCCACTCCCCCGCCATCGACTCGCCGGAGGTGCGCGCCCATGAACAGGCTGCCCAGGCCCTGGACCAGGAGGCACAGGCCCGCCGGCCCCAGCTCGAGGTGGCCCGGAAAGAGACCGCGCAGCTGGAGCGGCGGGTGGAGCAGGCCCGTTTCCTCGCGCCCATCCCCGCCGTGGTGCCCAGCCTGGAGGCTGCCGACCGGGCTCTGGATCCTGGAGTTCTGGCCCTGGTGAGCGCCCAGGATGACCTCATCGCCGCCCAGCGCCGCCGGATCGACCTCCTGGAGAGCCAGCTGCGCACCGTCGAGGCCGCGGGGGAGCACCGCCGCGCCGAGGTGGCCCTCCTGGCGCCCAGGGACTTCCCCAGGCCCTGGGCTGTGGGGGCCGTCTGGCGGCCTCCCCAGGCCGGCGCCGCCCCCCAGATCGGGATCCTCGGCCATCGGGCCCTGGGCCCTGCCTTCGTGCAGGTGCACGCCTTCCGAGACCAGGTGGCCGTGGCCGCCGGATGGAGATTCTGATGGGACCGAAAGACCTCACCGTCGCCTTCAGCGCGCAGCAGCTCGCGGTCTTTCTGCTCGTGGCCGTGCTGGCCCTGCTGCTCGTCATGCGCTACGCGGTGAACCAGTTCCGGACCAGCGTCGAGGCCGGATTCAAGGCGGTCAACGAGCGCCTAGACGAGCTGCAGGCGAAGCACGAAGTCCGCGAGATGGTGGGCCGCCGCGTGGCGGAGGCCCAGCTGGGCGCCCACCCCTGGCGCCGCATGACCGACGAAACGCTCCCTGGAACCGAAACCGACTAAGGAGGTAACCCATGGCCGCACCTGGCGCCCTCGTTTTCTTCAATTCGTTCAAGGAGTACGTCGCCGACGGCACGTTCGACCTGAACACCGATACCTTCGTCGCCACGCTCCACACGTCCACGTTCTCCCCCAACGTCTCGACGATGACCGTGGCGGCGGACCTCACAAACGAGGTGGCGAACGGCAACGGCTACACCACGGGCGGGAACACCCTGGCCGGGGTGACCTACGCGCAGACGGCGGGCACGGGCAAGTTCGACGCGAATGACACGGCCTGGACCGGGGCCAGCGCGGGCTTTGTGGCCCGCTACCTCGTCATCAGGAAGAACGGCACCGCGAACGCCAGGGTGAACCCGCTCGTGGGCTATATGCTCCTGGACTCCGCCCCCGCCGATGTGAGCTTCGCCGCGGGCAACACCGTGACCGTGGTGTGGAACGCCGCGGGCATCTTCACGCTGGCCTAACCATGACGGTACAGCGAACGATCCAGATCATCGCCCCGGACGGCGAAACCGTCTTGGGCGAACTCACCATCCAGGATGGGGGCATGGCCGCCGACCTCAACATCGGTCGGGACTGGTACACGCCGGAGTCGCTGGATGACGTGGCCACCGCCTGCTCTCGCATGGCTCAGGTGATCCGCCAGTACAAGGCAGAGCAGGGGGTGAGCTAATGGCTATCACCACCATGGACGGGCTCACCGCCGCGATGGCTTCCGGCCAGCGGGTGGTGCTCCAGAAGGCCAGCATCACCGCCGCCGCGCCGAACTATTACACCCTGTGGACGGCGGGAGGCGGCCCCCCTGCGGGCGGGGCCGTGGGCAACA
>JBGASS010000277.1:0-4077 GCA_044229555.1 Holophagaceae bacterium | reverse complement strand
TCTACAACGCCCGCATCCACCCCGGCGAGCACATCCGCGCCTTCCCCATCAGCAACTGGACGGAGCTGGACGTGTGGCAGTACATCGAGCGGGAGGGCCTGGAGCTGCCCGCCATCTACTTCGCCCACGAAAGGGTGGTGGTCCGCCGGGGCGGCGCGCTGGTGCCCGTGACGCCCCTCACTCCGGCGAAATCCGGGGATGGGGTTGAACGGATCTTCGTCCGGTTCCGCACCGTGGGGGACATCCCCTGCACGGCGCCCGTGGAGAGCGGGGCCGCGACGGTGGCCGCGATCATCGCCGAAACCGCCACCACGGCCCTCTCGGAGCGCGGCGCCACCCGCCTCGACGACCAGACTTCCGAAGCTTCCATGGAACAGCGCAAGAAGGAGGGCTACTTCTGATGAGCGGCCTCGCGACCATCCAGCCTCCCGCCCCGGCGCCGGGAGCCCCTCCTGTAGACCGCGGCGTCCTCCGCTTTCTCACCTGCGGCAGCGTGGACGACGGGAAGAGCACCCTCATCGGGCGGCTCCTCTACGACAGCCGGGCCATCCTGGCGGACGCCCTGCACGCCCTCGAAGCCAGCTCCCGCAAGCGGGGCCTGGCGGGCATCGACCTCTCCCTGCTGACGGACGGCCTCTCGGCGGAGCGGGAGCAGGGCATCACCATCGACGTGGCCTACCGCTACTTCTCCACGGGGACGCGGAAGTTCATCATCGCCGACGCCCCGGGCCACGCCCAGTACACGCGGAACATGGTGACGGCGGCTTCCACGGCGGAGCTGGCCCTCATCCTCGTGGACGCCCGCCGGGGTGTGCAGCCCCAGACCCGGCGCCACGCGGCCCTGGCCCACCTGCTGGGCATCCGGCACCTGGTCTTCGTGGTGAACAAGCTGGACCTGGTGGGCTACGACCCGGGCGTCTACGCGGGCCTCCGCGCGGAGCTGGAGGCCTTCAGCCGCGCCCTGGGCCTCGAGTCGCCGCGCGTTGTGCCCATCTCGGCCCTCGAAGGGGACATGGTGGTCAGCCGGGGGAACCACCTGCCCTGGTACGAAGGGCCGACTCTGCTGGAAATCCTCGAAGCCGCCGACGTGGACCACACCCACCGGGAGCGGCCCTTCCGCTTCCCCGTGCAGCTGGTCTGCCGTCCCCGCGCCGCGGGGCAGCCGGAGTTCCGGGGCTACCAGGGGCGGATCGCCTCGGGGGAAGTGGCGGTGGGCGACCGGATCCTGGCGCTGCCCTCCGGCCGCAGCACCCGGGTGTCCGGCCTCCGGCTCCTCAACGTGGAACTACCCAGGGCCACCGCCGGCCAGTCCGTCACCCTCCTGCTCGAGGACGACCTGGACGTCTCCCGGGGCGACCTGCTCTGCGCGGTGGATTCGCCCGCACGGCCGGCCCAGGAACTCGAAGCCACCCTCTGCTGGCTGTCCGACCGGCCCTACGCGCGGGGGCAGCGCCTGCTCCTGCGCCACACCACTCGGGAGGTGCGGGCCCGCATCACGCACATCGCCGGCCGGCTCGACCTGCACACCCTCGGGCTCGAAGCCGTGGAGGGGCTTCAGGTGAACGACATCGCGGAGGTGCGCCTGGGCCTCCAGCAGCCGGTCTTCGCCGACCCCTACCTGGAGGACCGCGCCACCGGCGCCTTCGTGCTCATCGACGAGGCCACCCACGACACCGTGGCGGCGGGCTTGGTGCGGAAGGTCCCCGGAGTCCGGCCATGAACGCCCCGAGCATCCAGAAATTCAGCTCCCGCTTGCTGGGGGAGGCCGCGGGATGGCGCGCCGCCGCCGGAAGGGCGGCGGACGCGGCAGAGGGGGGCTGCGTCGCCGTGGTCTCCCTGCCCTCCGGAATCCGGAGCGGGCTTGCCGCGGCCCTCCGCGCCGCGGGCCGGGGCGAGGGACCGGCGGCCCTGGCGGGCTGCCGCCGCGGGGTGGAGGGCTTCGAAGGGCTGGCCCGGGAGCTTGGCCTCGAGGCAGGCTTCGCCGCCGCCGCCGAACCCCTCGTCAAGCGCCTGTCCGAGCTGGTGCAGGGGGCCTGCCTGGTGGGCCACGCCTCTCCGCGCACCCACGACGCCGTCCTCGGCCTGGCCGGAAGCCTGAGCGCGGTGCTCTTCGCCGCCCTCGCCACGGCCCAGGGGGCCCGCGCCCGGGCGGCCCGCGGCCTTCCCGCCGCCCGGGGTGCCCACGGGGGGGGCCGGCCCCTCTCGGACACTCCTTGGAAGGACGGACCTGCGCCCGGCGAGATGCTGGCCCTGGCGGGCGGGTTCGGGGAGGACGCGGACGGAACGGTGCGGGCCTACGGGCCCGGGGGCGCCGATCTGAGCGCCGTCGCCCTGGGGGCGGGCTGGGGCGCCTCCGAGGTCCGGATCTGGACCGCGGACGACGGGATCCAGAGCGCCGATCCGAGCCTGGTGCCGGGGGCCCGGCCCCTGCCCCGCCTCAGCCTGGCCGAGGCCCGGGCCCTCTCGGGCTTCGGGGACCGGGCCCTGCACCCCGACGTGCTGGCGAGGGCCGCGGAGGCCGGCCTCGATCTGGTCCTGGCCAACCTCCACCGTCCCGAGCGGCGCACGCGCATCAGCGCCCAGGCCCCCGCCCGTCCGCCGGGTTCGGTGGCCTCCGTGGCCTACAAGGAGGGCCTGTACCTCCTGAGGCTGCCGCCGGAAGCCTCCCTGGAAGGGCTGGCGGGCCTCGACGCCGAGCTTCGCGCGGCTGGCGCCCAGCGTTTCGGTGCCATCGCCGGCCCGGAGGGCTTCCTGCTGGCCCTGCGGGCCGACGGGGAGGCGGCGGTCCAGCGCCTGGCGGCCCTGGCGGACCGCGGCGCGGAACTGTCGGCGGGGTGGGCGCTGGTGGCCCTGGTGGGTGAAGGCCTGCGGGCGACCCCCGGGGCGGCCCTGCGCCTCCTGGCACCGGTCCAGATGGAGACTGTCGGGGGACTGCTGGCGGGCCGCTCCCCCATCTCGGTGTCCTTCCTCGTGCCGGAGGAGCGCCTGGGGGACCTGGTGCCCCGCCTGCACCACCTCTGGATCGAGGCCGCGGAAAATCCCCGCGTGCTCGCGCCCATGGCCCTCTAACAGGAACGCGGCCCCCCGGGGGCCGCGTTCGACGCCGCACCAGGTTCCTTCAGTGCTGCTTCATCAGCCAGGCCGCGAGGCGCTGGTGGAAGGATTCGGGATGGGAGAGGTCCGTTGGCGTGAGCCGGGGCGGCAGCTCCGTCTCGTCATCCAGGAAGACCCCCCGAAGGAAGATCGGCATCCTTTCGGTGGTCAGGATATCTCCCCCCGTCGCAATGGTTCCATTGCGGCGATCGACGCTGTTCCAACTCATTGCCGCCTCCCTTGGGTGTCAGGGTGATGGGAAAACATAGGCAACCTAGACTGGAATGCCATGGCCAGAATCCTCCAGCGCGAAGTCCCTCCTTTTTTTCCCAGCGAGGGCCCGGTCTACGCTTTCCTGCTGGGCGAAGCCCCCGGCCCACGAGGGGCCGATCGCTCCGGGATCCCCTTCTGGGGGGACCGCGCCGGCCTCCCCCTCTACCTCGCCCTGGAAGCCGCCGGCATGGCCCAGGTGCCCCCGGAGGCCTACGAGGCCTGGGACGGGCAGCGCTTCCGGGACCTGGGCCTCGCCCCCAGGCTGCTGGGGGCGGCCCTCGGGAACGCCTTCCCGGCCTGCCCCACGACGGATGGCGAGCGTTTCCGCGCCCCCAGCGACGCCGAGCTGCGCCATCCCGGCAACACGGCCCGGTTGCGGGCCGAGCTCGGCGCGGCCCGGGACCGCTGCCCGGGCACCCTCGCGGTCCTGGCCCTGGGGCGCCGGGCGGGCTGGATCCTGGACCAGCTGGGCCTGGACAGCGCCGTCGAGGTCCTGCCCCACCCGTCGGCCCAGGGCCTGCTCCAGGCCGCCCCGAACCGCGGGAAGGGGCTGAAGCTGGCGGACCTGCAGGCGGACTGGGAGGCCCGCCTGGCCCGGCGGCTGGTTCAGCTCAGAACCGAGATCCAGAGGGTGCGGTAGGCGGCTTCCAGAGCCCGGGCGAAGCCCGGGGCATCCAGGAGGGGCGAAGCCTGCAGGCGGCCCCGGAGGCC
>JBGASS010000276.1:0-4086 GCA_044229555.1 Holophagaceae bacterium | reverse complement strand
AAGGCGATGGCGGCGGGATCGCCCCCCATCTGGTTGCGGACGACCTCCACCCCGGCGCGATGGCCCCACTGTTCGAGCTGGTCGATGGCGGCGGCGCGGAAGGTGTCGCCAGCCACCACCAGCACCTCCCCGCCCTGCCCCTTCAGGCGCGCGGCGAGCTTGCCGAGGGTGGTGGTCTTGCCGACCCCGTTGACCCCGACCAGCAGGAGGACTTGGGTGCCGGAGGGCTCCAAGGGCCTGGCTTCATGGCCGCGGAGCAGCTGGAGCAGCTCCTCGCGCAGCAGGGCCTTGGGGTCTACCTCTCCGGTTCGCTTCAGCTCGTGGCGCAGGCGGCCCATGAGCCGGTCCACGGCATGGACGCCGAGATCGGCCTGGAGCAGCAGGTCCTCCATCTCCTGGAGCTGGGCCTCGTCCAGCCGCTTCAGGCCCAGGAGATGGCCCATGGGCCGAAGCACCACGTCCTGCGTGCGCTTCAATCCCTGCTTGAACTTGTCGAGAAGGCCGCCCAGAAGCGCCATCACACCCCGCTGTCGAAAGAACCGGAAACCTCATTTTCCCAGAACCTGCGGAACTTGCCCTCGGGAAGTTGGGCGAGGGCCGGATTTGTTCCACGTGGAACCGGGCCTTTGGATGATGGGTTGTTCACACATAAAGCTATATATTTTATGTACTTAGAAATCAAGTAAAGATGCCGCCCCGGGGAATCACCGCTTTCGAGGCTGGGACTTGCCCTTGGCCTCCGCGCCAAGGTAGCGCTCGGCCTGCCGGAGGTTCTCCTGGAGCACGGCGTCCCCGGGGACGAGGGTGAGGGCCGCCTTGAAATCATCGGCGGCCTGCTGGTAGCGCTGCAGCTCGAAATAGGTCCTGCCGCGGTTGTAGCGGGCTTCGAAAAGTTGGGGGTCGGCTTCCAGGGCCTTGTTGAGGGCGGCTTCGGCCTCGGTCCAGGCCTTCCGGTGGTTGAGGCAGAGCGCCAGGTTCGACCAGGTGTGGGGACGGCCCGGATCCACGTCCAGGGCTGCCCGGAGGAGCGGTTCGGCCCGCTCATGGTCGCCCCGGCGGGCCAGGGCTTCACCCTTCCACGCCAAACCTTCCGGGTGCTTGGGATTTGTGGCGAGCAGGGAATCCGCATAGGCCTCCATGGAAGCCCAATCCTGGAGGAGGCGGGCCTCGGCGCAGGCGCTCACAAGAGCATCGGGATACCCGAGGGCCGCGTTCTCGGCGTGGGCGGTCATGGCTTCTGCGTGGCGCCCCAGTTGGCTAAGGCCCTGGGCACGGTAGAGCCGATAGGTCCCGAGCCTCGCGCCGCTCTTGGCCTCGATCTGCGGCATCAGGGCCTCGCAGACCTCGACGAGCCGTTCCCATCGACGCGCCCGGTTCAGGGCCTGGATCCAGGTCTCGTAATGGCGGCCGCGTTCTTGGGGGGTCAGGGTCTCGAAGAGGTCCGCCAGCCTGGGCCAGTCCTTGGCCTTGACCAGCGCATCCACCGCGGGGGGGAGCACGGTGCCGGTCTGGGCCTGGATCTGCGGTGTCTGGACCAGGGGGAAAAGAACCACATCAATCCTTTCGCCCGCGAGGTTTCGATGCTGGTTTTCGCTTTTCGGGTCGTACCCATCCCTCCAGCGCCAGTTCGAAAACTTCCTCCACGTGCTTCACGGGATGGAATTTCAGCTTCTTGCGGACCTCGGGCTCGATCTCATGGAGGTCCTTGAGGTTGGCGTGGGGAATGAGGATGTTGGTGACCCCGACGCGGAGGGCCGCGAGGCTCTTCTCCTTCAACCCGCCGATGGCGAGGGCGTCGCCCCGGAGATCGATCTCGCCGGTCATGGCGAAGGTGTGCCGGACCTTGACGCCCTTGAGGACGGACAGGAGGGCGGTGGCCATGGCGAGACCTGCGCTGGGCCCGTCCTTGGGAATGGCCCCTTCCGGGAAATGGATGTGGAGGTCCCGCTTCTGGAAGGCCTCCGCGTCGATCGCGAAGGCCTCCGACCGGGAGCGGATGTAGCTCAGGGCCGCCTGGGCGCTTTCCTTCATGACGTCGCCAAGCTGGCCCGTGAGGATGAGCCCGCCCTTTCCGGGCATGGACAGGGCCTCCACGAAGAGCACGTCGCCGCCGGTGCTCGTCCAGGCCAGGCCGGTGACCACGCCCACGCGGGCGGCCTTGAGGCGCTCGTCCAGGAGGATCTTCACGGGCCCGAGCAGATCCGGCAGGTTCTTGTCGGTGAGGGTGACCTTGCCCTTGGCGTGGCCCTCCGCCACCTTGCGGGCCACCTTGCGGCAGACGGCCCCGATCTCCCGCTCCAACTGGCGCAGGCCCGCCTCCCGGGTGTAGCCGGTGACGAGGGCCTTCAATCCCGAGGCCGTGAAGGCCAGCTGCTTCGTGGTGATGCCGTGCTTCTCGAGCTGGCGCGGGATGAGGTGGTGCTCGGCGATGCCGAGCTTCTCCTCCAGGGTGTAGCTGGAAAGGTAGATGACTTCCATGCGGTCCCGGAAGGCGGGGTGGATGGGATCCAGCTCGTTGGCGTTGGCCACGAAGAGGACCTGGCTCAGGTCCAGGGGCACGTTCAGGTAGTGGTCCCGGAAGGTGTTGTTCTGTTCGGGATCGAGCACTTCCAGCAGGGCCGCGCTCGGATCCCCGCGCATGTCCCGGCCGATCTTGTCCACCTCGTCCAGCATGATCACCGGGTTCATGGTCTTGGCCTGGTGGATGGCCTGCACGATGCGGCCCGGCATGGCGCCAACGTAGGTGCGGCGGTGGCCGCGGACCTCGCTCTCGTCGTGCACGCCCCCGAGGGAGATGCGGGCGTACTTGCGGCCCAGGGCCCGGGCGATGCTCTTCCCCAGGGAGGTCTTGCCGACACCAGGCGGACCGACGAAGCAGAGGATTGTGCCCTTCTGCTCGGGCCGGAGCTTGCGGACGGCGAGGAATTCCAGGAGCCGGTCCTTGATCTTCGGCAGGCCATCATGGTCCTCGTCGAGGACGCGCTGGGCGGCGGCGATGTCCAGGTTGTCCTGGGTGGTCTGGCCCCAGGGCAGGTCCGTCATCCACTCCAGGTAGGTGCGGGTGACGGCGGTCTCGCTGCTGTCCGGGTGCATGCGCTCGAGCTTCTTGAGCTGGCGCTCGATCTCCACCATCACGTCCTCGGGGACCGTGAGTTTGGCCAGCTTCTCCCGGAAGGCCTGGATCTCCTCCGCCAGCTCCGAGCCCTCCCCCAGCTCCTGCTGGATGGCCTTGAGCTGCTGGCGGAGGTAGTACTCCCGCTGGCTCTTGTCCATCTCGCCCCGGGCTTCCATGGTGATCTTCTGCTGGACTTCCAGCAGGTCGATCTCCTGGAGCAGCAATTCATGGATGCGCTTCAGGCGCGCGGCGGGATCCACCATCTCGAGCACGGACTGGAGCTGGCCGGGCTTCAGCTCCAGGTGGGAGGCCACGAGGTCGGCGAGGCGCCCCGGGCTGTCCAGGTTGGAGGCGATGACGAGGGCCTCCTGGGGGAGGTTCTTCCCCAGGGAGACGGCCTTCTCGAGGGTCTGCCGCACCGTGCGGAGCATGGCGTCGACCTCCACGCTCTTCTCCGCGCCGTCGGGCTCCGCCAGGGGTTCGACCTTGGCCTTGAACATGGCCTCGGTCTCCGTGAAGTACTCCACCCGCACCCGCTGGATGCCCTGCACCAGGGCCCGGATGCGCCCATCGGGCAGCTTGAGCACCCGCATGATCAGGGCGGCGGTGCCCACCCGCTGGAGGTCGGCGGCATCCGGGTTCTCGGTCTCCTGCTGCTTCTGGCTGAGCAGCAGGATCATCCGGTTCTCCACCAGGGCCTGGTCCACCGCCCGGATGGATTTTTCCCGGCTGATGCTGAGGGGCAGGATGACGTAGGGGAAGACCACCACGTCCCGCAAGGGCAGGACCGGCAGGACTTCGGGGATTTTGGGGGATTCGTCCACCTGCGGCAGCTGGGCTGCGGATTCTTCGGCCACGGGAACCTCGGGGGTCCAGTGTACCGGGCCGCCTAGCGGGCCTTGCGGATCGGCCCGCGCCCTGCTGGCTGATCCGCAAGGCCCGCTGGTGTCGGTCGGGACCTAGCGCCGCTT
>JBGASS010000275.1:0-4101 GCA_044229555.1 Holophagaceae bacterium | reverse complement strand
GCGTCGGCGCCCGCATCACCCGGGTGAGCGGCGGATCGGTCTGACGCCCGAGGACCCGGTTCAGTCCTGGAGGACGATCGCTCCCGGCACTGGGACCGGCGGTTCCCCCACCACGAGGACGCGGATCTCTTCGGGCCTCAGGAGGCGTTTCAGAGCGGCGTTGAGGCCGTCGAGGGTCGGCTCGGCCATGGGCCCCGAGAGGGCGGCCCGGGCGGCGCGAAGCAGCGCCCGTTCGGGATCCAAGTCCTCCACCCGCCGCCGTTCCCGGTGGCGGGCCAGCTGGGCCGCGAACCGGGCGGGGCTGAGTCCCTGCTGGCCCAGGCGGAGGAGCTCCTCCCGCAGCCGCCGGGCCTCCGCGGAGAGCTTTCCGGGGGCCGCGGTGGCGCGGAGGGCCCGCCAGCCGGGTCCGGCCTTGAGGTCCGCGCCCGGCAGGAGGGAATCCAGGGCGAATTCGAGGGCCGATTCCTCGGCCTCGCTGGCCACGGGCACCCCTGCGAACACCACGGCGGGCACGAGGCCTGGATCCCGCCGGACATAGGTCCCGCCCTTGGCGGGAAGGGCCTTCGGGGCGGCCAGCGCCGGCGCGGCGGCTTCCGCCTTCCAGGCGCCCAGGCCGGCCCCCAGGTTCACCTTCAGGGTTTCCGCGTCCATGGGCCCGGACACCAGGAGCCGCGCCTGGGCGGGGATCCAGTGGGCCCGGTGCCAGGCCTTCAGCTCCTCGGAGCCGGCCTTGCGCCAGGCCCCGGTCCCTTCGGAGGCCATGAGGGCCGCGAAGGCCAGGGTCGGCGCCTCCAGGGCGGCCTCCCGCCGGCCCCGGGCGAAATTCGCCCGGAGGTCCGGGTAGACCGGATCGTTCAGGAGGGCGCCCAGGATCGCGAGCACCGCGCGCAGGTCCTGGGGGAACACCCGCACCCGGAGGGCCGTGAAGTCGGTTCCCGCCTCCGGTTCGACGGAGGCTCCAAGGGCCTCCAGCTGCTCGTCCACGTCCCGGTAGCCGTAGGGCCCGCCGCCGCCGAGGCGCAGCGCGTGGGGGGCGAGGGAGGCCAGCGGGTCGCGGGTCCCCCCGGGCAGGATCAGGACCGCGGTGATGGCCCGGGCCGAGGGGACGGACCGGAATTCCACCTTCAGGCCGTTGGGGAGGGCGAAGGCCGCGGCGGCCGCCGGAGCCTGGGCCGCCAGGGGGGCCGCGGCGGCAAGGAACAGGGCCGGCGCCGCGAGGCGGGGGAGGGAGGTGCGGTTCACGGCTGTTTCTCCTTGGCCGGCAGGGCTTCGCCGACCTTCTTGCGCAGCTCGTCCCGGATCTGGCGCTGCTGTTCCACGCTCAGCGACAGGATCTGGTCCAGCTGGCCCCGGACCTCGTCGCCGACCTTCATGTTGTCGTTGGGATACTGCCGCTGCACCAGCTTCGTGAGCAGTTCGGCGATGTCGCCCTCCAAGGTGTCGTCCCCGAGGACCGCGCGCCGGGGGCGCACGCCGATGGCCTGCACACCCCCTTTCTCCCGGAGATGCGCCTTCACCGCCCGCTGCACGTCCTCGGGCCTCACCGCGGCGAGGCGCTCGAGGGCGAGGACGTAGCTGGCCTCGTCCCCGGTGGCGGCCCAGGCGCGGGCGAAGGCGGTGGCCAGCCGGGAAGGATTCTCCAGCTCCCGGGCGCGCTCCGACCGGGCGCGGGCGAGGACCCGGGCGACCTGGTCGGCGCCAGGCGCCTGGGAGCGCAAGCGGTCGATCTCGCCGCCCAGGGGCTGGGCGAGCTCGCTGGGGGTCCGATCGCCCCGGGCCTCCGCCCAGGCGGTGAAGAGGTTCCCGTCCGCGCGTCCCGAGCGGCCCAGGCTCACCCCGGCGGCGCGGGCCAGCCCGGGGCCTTCCAGCAGCCGGGTCACCAGCCGTCCCGTGCGGCCGCCGCCGAGGAGGCCCGCGGCGACTTCCAGGGCGGGATGGTCCGGGTGGCCCAGCCCGGGAACCCGCCAGGCCACCATGTAGGCCGCGGTGTCGTCCATGTCGTGGAAGACCCGCCGGTCCGCCGCCGCCAGGGGCTCGAGATGGAGGGCGGGCTCCAGGGCCTCCCGGGGTTCCAGCGCCCCGAATGTGGCGGCGAGGATCCCGTCCACGTCGGCCCACCGGAGGTCCCCCACCATCAGGAGCGCGAGGTTGCCGGGCGCGAAGGCCCGCGCGGCGAAGGCGCGGGCGTCGGTCCGGCGGAGGAGAGCGGTTTCCGCGCTCCAGCCGAGGACTGGCCGCGCCACGGCGCCGGCGGGGTAGGCTTCCTGGCGCAGCAGGCCCTCCAGCCTTTCCAGGCCCGGCCGGGGACGGGCGTTGGCCAGCGCCTCCCGGTGCGCGTGGAAGCCCCGCAGCTCGAGGCTCCGGAGGCCGCCGGCCATGGCCTGGCACCAGGCCGCGAGCTCATCGGGCGGCAGGTCGCGGCCCCAGAGGGTGTGGGCGCCGCCGATCTCCAGCAGGGCTGCGGGCCCGCCTTCCGCCGGCGCCTGGGCGCGGGCGAGGGCGGCGCCGTAGGCGCTGCGCAGGGACGCCTCCCGGGCCGGATCCGCGGTGGGCTTCGAAAGGGTGTAGGCCGCGCGGGCCTCCTCGAGGCCGCGGAAGCGCCGTTCCGCCAGCAGGGCCTCCCAGCGCTGGTCCAGTTCCTCCAGGAGGGCGGGGTCCGAAGGCGCCGGGGCCGCGGGCAGGGCCGGCGCCAGGGCCCGGGCGCAGACCGCGAGGAGCCCGCTCTGGCCCTGGGGATCCTCGGCGCTGCCCACCTTCGCCGCCAGGCGCACCGACACGCCAGGGGCTCCGGGACGGTGGACCAGGATCGCCGTCAGGCCGTTGGGCAGCTGCCTGCGCTGGAAGGCCACGGCGAGGTCCGGCCCCTGCGCCGCGGCGATCAGGGGGACCAGGGCCAGGAGGGGTCGGAGCAGCTTCACGGTGTCACCTGAAGAAAGACCTAACCTTCCCTTGTCTCACGCCGCCGGGGGCCGGGCAAGGCTCGCCCCGGCGGAGGGGGCGCCGGCAGGGACTTCATGCCGCGGGGGGCGCGCGGGTTCCCTCCCTCCGGTACACTGCCCCATCCACGCGTCGCAGGGAATGGGGCCGCCATGTTCGGTGAGATGAAGGTCTTTTCGGGGACGAGCCACCAGGTTCTCGCCGGGGGCATCGCCGCCCACATCGGCATGCCCCTGGGCAAGGTGAAGTTCACCCGCTTCAGCAACGAGAACATCAAGGTGAAGATCGACGAGAACGTGCGCGAGAGCGACGTCTTCGTGATCCAGTCCAGCTGCCCGCCGGTGAGCGACCACCTCATCGAGCTGCTGATCCTCATCGACGCCCTGAAGTTCTCCAGCGCCGCCCGCATCACCGCCGTCCTGCCCTACTTCCCCTACGCCCGCAGCGACAAGAAGGACGAGGCGCGCATCTCCATCACCGCCAGGCTCGTGGCGGACCTGCTCCAGACCGCCGGCGCCGACCGCGTGCTCACCATGACCCTGCACGCGCCGCAGATCCTCGGCTTCTTCCACACCCCGGCGGACCAGCTCTTCGCCACCCCCATCCTGGCCCAGCACTTCATGCGCACGGACATCTCCAACAGCGTGGTGGTGGCCACGGACGCCGGCGCCGCCAAGTTCGCGGGCCATTTCGCCAAGCGCCTGCGCCTCCCCCTCGCCCTCATCGACAAGCGCCGCTCGGACGACAGCGAGAAGGCCCAGAGCGTCGCCCTCATCGGCGACGTGGACGGCAAGGACGCCATCATCTACGACGACGAGATCGCCACCGGCGGGTCCATCGCCGAGGCCTCCAAGATGCTCCGCCAGTTCGGGGCGCAGAAGGTGCGGGTGGGCGTGACCCATCCGGTCTTCAGCGGACCGGCGGTGGACCGCCTGAACGAGGCCGAGCTGGACGAGCTGGTGGTGACCGACACCATTCCGGTGCCGCCGGAGAAGGCGTCCGCCATCCGGAACCTGAAGGTGCTCTCCACCTCGGCGATGTTCGGGGACGCCATCCTGCGCATCCACGGCGGCCGCAGCATCAGCGAGATGATGGATTGAGCCGCGCGCCCGGAGAACCGCGCCGGCACGGGCGCCGATGACGGGACCCATCCGGGAGATCGAG
>JBGASS010000274.1:0-5410 GCA_044229555.1 Holophagaceae bacterium | reverse complement strand
AAGAAGCTGGCCCTGAACCGCGAGACCCTCCGACGCCTGAACGCTCCCCAGGTGCGCACGGTCGTGGGCGCGATGTCGAACTATTGCGACAGCGAAAACTGCGATACCGATTCGGCGATCTGCGCGTCGGATGTCTCGTGCGAGGAGAAGAGTTGCAATATTTCCTGCACCTTGCCCGGAGGCTGCACCGTCGTGACCAAGCAGGTCCCGGTCTGCCGTCAGGGCTGATTCCGGACCTCGTGCCTTCGGGAGCTTAAGGTCTCCAGGACCATCCCGCGGCCGTGGAATTCCCCCGGGGAGTTCCGCACCTGTCCCCTTGGCTCTGCAGCGGGCAGTCCTCCTTCCACCTTCGATGACATGGGGCGGGAGACTTGGTTGCTTTGGGTCGGGCACCCTCGGGTACGGTGATGCATGGCTGACCGTGGGAACCCGCTGTGAAGGCCCGGGGGGTCCGGGCCTCGCTGGCGCGTCGGATCCGGCGACCGGGTCCCTGGTTCGGCTTCACCGCCTTCGCCGCCGTCTACATGGCGACCGACTACTTCTCCGACGCCTATGGGGGGCTTCACGGCCTGATGCTGGCGGAGAAGTTCTACGGGCCCCTGACCCTGGCCTGGTGCTTCACGTTCCTCTCTCCGGTGCCCTGGCAATGGAGCGGCCATCCCCGCCGGAGCCCGGGCATGCCGCGGGGGACGTTCCAGGCCCTGCTCTTCTGCGAAGGCCTCATCCTGGGGCTCATCCTGCTGAGCGCCGCCGCCTATTGGCAGGCTGGACGATCCTTCCCGTGGCGGAGCTACCTCCTCACCAACCTCGGCCTCGCCGGGGCCCTGATGATGATCTTCGGCCGCATCCAGTCGACGCGGGAGGCGGAGGAGATGGAAAAGCTCGAGGCCCGTTCCGAGGCGCGGGCCGCCCAGACCCGCCTCCTCCAGAGCCAACTCCATCCCCACGTGCTTTTCAACGCGTTGAACGGCCTCGCGGAGCTGATCCGCAAGGATCCCCCCAGGGCGGAGCACTCGGTCAAGGCCCTCTCGGACCTGCTGCGCCGCCTCCTCGTCGCCTCGGAGGAAAGCCTGGTGCCCCTGGTCAGCGAACGGCGCATGGTGGAGGACTACCTGGACATCGAGGCGATGCGCCTGGGGGACCGGCTGCAGATCGCATGGGAGTGGGCCGACAGCCTCGACGAGGTGCGGGTCATCCCGCTGCTGGTGCAGCCGCTGGTGGAAAACGCCATCAAGCATGGCATCTCGCCGCACATCGAAGGCGGCCGCCTGGTCGTCCGGGCCGCCACCGAGGCTGGCGGCCTCCTCCTGGAGGTCCGGAACACCGGCGAGGGGCTCCGGTCCGCCTCCCCAGGGGGCACGGGCATCGGCATGAAGAACCTGGCCGCCCGCCTCGCCCTGGCCTACCGTGAGGAGGCGCGGTTCAGCCTCGAGCCGGAGGCGGATTGGGTGGTGGCACGGATCTGGATTAGCATGTCGGAACTCAGGCCTTCCGAGGTGTCCGATGCGCGTGGTGCTGGCTGACGATGAGCCCCTGGCCCGGGAGCGGCTGGCCCGGCAGCTGACGGACGCGGGCTGCGAAGTGGCGGCGGAATTCCGGAACGGCGTGGAGCTGCTGGACTGGTTCCGGGCCGGAAACGCGTGCGAGGCCTTGTTCCTGGACATCCAGATGCCGGGCCTCAACGGCCTGGAGGTGCTCGGCGAACTGAAACCCGGGCCGCCCACGGTGTTCGTCACCGCGTTCTCGGAGCACGCCATCCGGGCCTTCGACCTCGCCGCGGTGGACTACCTGCTGAAACCCGTCTTCCCCGAACGGCTGGAGCAGAGCCTGCGGCGCCTGAAGAGCCACCAGGTCCGCAACCTGGACGCCCTGGATTTCAAGCAGGCCCTCAAGGCGCCGGACCGCATCCCGGTCCAGGCGGGGGCGGGCCATGTCTTCCTCGAGCTGCGCCGCATCACCCACTTCGAGGTGGAGGACCGGGAAGTCTTCGCGTGGTCCCAGGGCAAGCGGTTCAAGACCGAGTGGCGCACCATCCAGGACGCGGAGGACGCCTTCCCCAAGGCCGGCTTCCTGCGCATCCAGCGCCACCAGCTCCTGCGTCCCGAGGCCGTGCTGGCGCTGAAGCCCCTCATGGGCGGCCGCGCCTCCGTGCGCGTGGGTGAAGGCATCGACCTCGAAGTCAGCCGCACGGCGACCCCGCTGCTGAAATCCATCCTGGGCCTGGGCTAGGGCTCGGGATCGGTCCCCGCCTCTGCCGGGGCCTCCGGGGCGGGAGGCTCGGCGGGGACGGGCACCGCCCTGGGCTGCGCGGCCCACACCACCAGCACGGAGACGAAGTAGAGCCCCAGCAGGATGACGCTGAAGAAGATGGTGGTCACCACCAGGTCGCCGGGGGTGAGGAAGGCGGACACGAAGAGGATCAGGACGGTGGCGTGGCGCCAGTACCTGATCATCCAGCGCGTGGTCACCAGGCGGAACTTGGCCAGGAAGAAGAAGAGCACCGGCAGTTCGAAGAGCCGGCCGGTGATGAGCAGGGTGTAGAGGAAGAGGTCGAGGTAGCTGTCGATGTGCAGGTTCGCGCGCAGGCCCGCCTGCATCGCCTCCTGGAAGAGGATGTCCCCGAGGAGCTTTCGGGCTCCGATTGGGGCGAGGGGGGAAGTCTGGTGGAGCCTCGGCCGTCCGTCCACGTTCCCCCGCCCAGAGGGCGGCGGGCCTTCCCGAAACGCCGCCTGGCCTTCTCGAAACGGCTTCGGACCTCCCTGAAAGGGCGCGACGAGGAAGCCCGCCGCCCACAGGGAGAGCCGCATGAGGTTGAAGAAGGGCTCCACAGGTCCGTGTAGGCCCACGGATTGAGTTTTCTCGTAGCGAGGGGCTTCTTCGTCTGGCGGGCCATGGCCTGGAGAAGTGTGAGCTGGGTCCAGCACCAGAGCTAAAGGAAGGCGTAGGTCAGGGCGAAGCCCACGATGATCGCCAGCAGGCTCTGCGTGAGCCGCACCCGCAGCCCTGCAAGGTGCCCCCAGAAGGTCACCTGGTTGGGGGCGTTTCCCGGAATGGCCATGGGTCATCAGAGCACGGCCCGCGGCGGGGGGCCGTCCGGGCCGGTGTGCGGGATTCGGTCTACTTCTTCTCGGAGACGCACGTTCTTCTGACGGAACCAGAGCCTCGGCTCGCCCTCTGAATTCCTGGATGCCCTTGCCGAGGCTCTTGCCCAGTTCGGGCAGGCGGGAGTGGCCCGAAGAAGATCAGCGCAGCGCGATGCCGATCAGCAGCATTTCAGTGAGGCCGAGATTGCCCATGGAGGTCTCCCTGTTGGCCTTGGATGCCGCGCGCCGTGCCCCAGCGTTTAGCGAAGCAGGTCCTTCAAGCTCCAAGTATCGGCCAGCCGCACCTCCATGAAGCAGGGCCTGGCCGGTGGTCTTGCCCTGGGCGTCGGTTTTCACCGATTCTGCCGCCACCGCCGAGGAATCATGGAGGACAGCGTCAGGCTAGAGGTTGGGGACCTCAGCGGGTCCACGTCTCGGCAGATCTGGCCGAAATGGGCCTTCACCCGTTCGGCGGTGACGTTTTCCGGATGAACCGGTAGCCCTCCGCCGCAGGCGATGAGCCCCACGTTGAGCCGTCTCCTTGTCCCCGAGCGGTATGGGCGATGGATTCGAGCAGGATCTTCATCAGAGGGCCTCCAGTCCGAGGCTGTCCAGCCCGCGGCCTTCATGGCGTCGGGGCGGAAGAGCAGGCTGTCGAAGAGGACCTCGTTTCAGGGCGCCGGCGGCCTGGAGGCCGGGCGTCGCGGTAGCCAGGGCCACCGGTGGCGATGAGTAGGCGTCAGGCGCCTCTGGCAGGCTTGAACGGGATCCGGCGCGTAGGCGATGCGGTCCTCGAGGCGGCTCGCACGGCGGGCATGGCCTCGGAAGTCATGGGCGGCGGACGGTGGCCCCCAGGGCCAGCAGGCCCTCGATGAGCTCAAGGCTCATGGCCTGGCGGATGTCGTCGGTGCGGGCCTTGAAGGCTGGTGGCCTCAGAGGGCGAAGCGCTTTTCCGGCGCGGGGCGCCGGGTCGCCGCCCTGGACCCGTAGTGGGCCTTGAGCTTGCGCAGCAGGACCATCTTCTGGTGCCGGTTCACCTCCACCGTGGCCGAGAGGGTCATCATGGGCTGGTTGTGCTCCCGCCCCGTCTTCAGCAGGGCCTGGAGGTCCTTGGGGAAGCAGGAGCCGCCGAAGCCGGGGCCGGGGTTGAGGAAGGCGGGCCCAATGCGGTGGTCCGCGCCGATGGCCACCTTCACGTGGTCCACGTCGGCCCCCACGGCCTCGGCCAGGTTGGCGATCTCGTTGATGAAGCTGATGCGCAGGGCCAGCATGGCGTTGGCGGCGTACTTGGTGAGCTCCGCCGAGGCCGGATCCATGGCGAACCACTTGCCCTTGGACGCCTCCAGGAAGGGCGCGTAGAGGGCCTTCATCACGCCTTCCGCGAAGGCCGTGCGGCAGCCCACCACCACCCGGTCGGGCTTCAGGAAGTCCCCGAGCGCCGAACCCTCCCGCAGGAATTCCGGATTGCTGACCACCTCGAAGGGGCGCTCCTCCCCGGCGGACTCCAGCTCGGCCTGGATCACGCCCCGCACCCGCGCCGCCGTCCCGACGGGCACGGTGCTCTTGTCCACGACGATCAGCGGAACCGAGGCCGGGGAGCGGAGGGGCAGGGCCTGCCCGAGGTCCGAGGCGACCTGCAGGATGGAGCGGAGGTCCGCGCTGCCGTCCTCCCCCATGGGCGTGCCCACGCAGATGAAGGCCGCGTCGGCCTCGGCGATGCCCGCCCTGAGGTCCGTCGCGAAGGCCAGGTTCCCGCCGGCCAGGTGGCGGGCCAGGAGCTCGTCCAGGCCGGGCTCGAAGATCGGGGATTCGCCCTTCCTGAGCCGTTCCACCTTGGCCGCATCCACGTCCACGCCCAGGACCCTGTGGCCGGCCTCGGCGAAGCAGGCCGCCGCGACGAGCCCCACGTACCCCGATCCCACCACAAGCACCTGCATGCGGCCATCCTCTGAGACAGTTCCAGCGCAAAGGAACCAGTGTAGCGGGCCGCGGGCCCGCACCGGGAAGGGCGGAATCCCTCGCAGCCTTGCCAGCCCGTGTCCGGCCCGGGCGGCCCTGGCGGGCCGTCCAGAAGTTCGCTGGCCGCCCCGCAAGGGCCGCTAGGATGGAATGTTCCCGGAGGTCGGATGCTGCTGGTCGAAGCGCCCAAGAGCGCGGGTGTGGATCTGCTGGAGGTGGTGCTCCACGCCGGGCCGGTGTCCAAGCTCGTGCTGCTGCTCCTCCTCATCTTCTCCGTGGTGAGCTGGGTGGTCATCTTCCAGAAGGCGGTGCTGCTCCAGCGCAGCCGCGCGGCGACGGAACGGTTCCGCGGATCCTTCCGGCGGGCC
>JBGASS010000273.1:0-4106 GCA_044229555.1 Holophagaceae bacterium | reverse complement strand
CGCTACAAGGGCACGCACCCGCGGCGCTTCGAGGAGAAGTACAAGGAGCTGGATCCTTCCCGCTTCGCCGAGGAGCAGCTGAAGGTCATGGCTCGGGGCCAGACGCCGGCGGGATCGCACCGGTCGATCATGGTGTCCGAGATCCTCGAGCGGCTGGCACCGCGGCCGGGGGAATCCGCGCTGGATGCGACGCTGGGCTACGGCGGCCACGCGCGCGAGATCATGGCCCGGCTGCGGCCTGGCGGCCATCTCGTCGGCCTGGACGTGGACCCCCTCGAGCTGCCCCGCACGGAGGCGCGGCTGCGCGAGAGCGGCTTTGGTGAGGACATTTTTTCGGCCCGGCGCATGAATTTCGCCGGGCTGCCGGGCCTCATCCCCCAGACCGGGCCCTTCGATTGCATCCTCGCGGATCTCGGCCTCAGCTCCATGCAGATCGACAATCCGGCCCGGGGCTTCACCTGGAAGGCCGACGGGCCCCTGGACCTGCGGCTGAATCCCCAGCGGGGCCGGCCGGCCTCCGAACTCCTGGCCGCGATGGCGGAGCCCGACTTGGCAGACCTGCTGGCCGCGAACTCGGACGAGCCCTTCGCCGCGGAGATCGCCCAGGCCCTCTGCGCCGAAGGCGAACCCGTCACGAGCACCCGCACCTTCGCCGAAGTCGTCCGCAGCGCGCTCCTGGCCCAGGGCTTCGAGCGCGACGATCCGGAGACCCGGAAATCCCTGCAGCGCTGCCTCCAGGCCCTGCGCATCGCCGTGAACGACGAGTTCGGCGTGCTGGACCAGTTCCTCGCCTTCCTGCCCCGCGCCCTCAAGCCCGGCGACCGCGTGGCCATCCTCAGCTTCCATTCCGGCGAGGACCGGCGGGTGAAGAAGGCTTTCCTGGAAGGTCACCGGGCGGGACTCTATGCAGCCATCGCCGATGCGCCGGAGCGGGCCTCCTTCCAGGAGCAGCACGACAACCCCCGCTCCGCGCCGGCCAAACTGCGGTGGGCGGTGCGGGGCCGGTAGCCTTCCCAGGAACCCGGGAGCGGGGTGCGGCACGGCGGTAGAATCCCTCATGGGAAACGGACAGACCCGCCGCCAGGAAGGCGTGCAGACCGAGGAGAGGACGACGCTGAAGGCGCCGCCCCTCTGGCGCGTGGTGCTGCACAACGACGACTACACCACCCAGGACTTCGTGGTGCTGGTGCTGCGCACGGTCTTCCGCAAGCCCGAGCCCGAAGCCGTCCGCATCATGCTGGCGGTGCACAAGGCCGGCCGGGGCGTCGCCGGGGTCTACAGCTTCGACGTGGCGGAGACCAAGCTGCACCAGGTCCGCACCATGGCGGAGCAGCGGGAGTTTCCCCTGCTCTGCACCCTGGAGGTGGATGGATGAGTCCCCCGAATGGCGGCTCCGTCCGCACGCCCCCGCCCCTCTCCCCTCAGCTCCAGCGCTGCATCCAGACCGCCTTCGAGCGGGCCACGTCGGCGCGCCACGAGCTGGTGAGCCAGGAGCACCTCCTCGCCTCCCTGCTGGAGGATCCCACCGTCACCGGCGCCATCACGGCCTGCGGCGGCGATCCGGTGAAGCTGGGCCGGGAGCTGGGGGCCTTCATCCTGGAGCACACGGAACCCCTGCCCATGGACACGGCGGCGGAGACCACCCTGACCCTGGGCGCGCAGCGGGTGCTGGAGAAGGCCATCCTCCACGCCCTGTCCGCGGAGCAACCCCTGGTGCGCAGCGGCGACGTGCTGGTGGCCCTGATGGAAGAGCGCCGCAGCCACGCCGCCCACTTCCTCGCCCGCCACGGCGTGACCCGCCTGCCCCTGCTGCGGGCCCTCAGCCACGGGGGCACGGGTTTTCCGGGCGCCCCCGCGCCGGGAGGCCCCGGAGAAGCGCTGCCCAGCGCCCCGCCTCCGGAGGGCGAAGCCCAGCCCCTGCCCGTGGATCCCCTCAAGGCCTTCGCCATCGACCTCGTGGCCCTCGCCGCCGAGGGCGGCCTGGATCCCCTGGTGGGCCGGGAGGAGGAACTGTCCCGCATGGTCCACATCCTCTGCCGGCGGCGGAAGAACAATCCGCTCCTGGTGGGCGAGCCCGGCGTGGGCAAGACGGCCTTGGCGGAAGGCCTGGCCCAGCGCATCCACAGCGGCGACGTGCCGGAGCCCCTGAAGGGCGCCAAGCTCTTCGCCCTGGACCTCGGCGCCCTGCTGGCGGGCACGCGCTTCCGGGGCGACTTCGAGGAACGCGTGAAGGCCGTGCTCGCGGCCCTGGCGAAGGAGGAACGGGCGCTGCTCTTCATCGACGAGATCCACATGCTGGTGGGCGCGGGCTCCGTCGGCGGCGGCGCCATGGACGCCGGCAACCTGCTCAAGCCCGCCCTCCAGCACGGGGACCTGCGCTGCATCGGCGCGACGACCTTCCAGGACGCCAAGGGCACTTTCGACAAGGACCGCGCCCTGGCGCGGCGTTTCCAGAACGTGGAAGTCATGGCCCCCAGCGAGGCCGAGGCCCTCGAAATCCTCAAGGGCCTGAAGGACACCTTCGAATCCCACCACGGCGTGAAGTATTCCCCCGAGGCGCTGGAAGCGGCGGTGCGCCTCTCCGAGCGCCACCTGCGGGACCAGCACCTGCCGGACAAGGCCATCGACGTGCTGGACGAGGCCGGTGCCGCCCGCAAACTCCTGGTGCCGAAACCGAAATCGAAAAAGATCATCGTGGCCGACATCGAGGCCGTGGTGGCCCGCATGGCGCGGGTGCCGATCTCCAGCATCCAGGGGGGCGAACGGGACCGGCTGGAGCAGCTGGAGGCGGACCTGCGCGCCGTGGTCTTCGGCCAGGACGAGGCGCTCCGGAAGGTGGCCTCCACCCTGAAGCTCACGCGCTCGGGCCTGCGGGGCCACGACAAGCCCAGCGGCGCCTTCCTCTTCGCGGGGCCCACGGGCGTGGGCAAGACCGAACTGGCGCGGCAGCTTTCCAAGGTGCTGGGCGTGCCCCTGCACCGCTTCGACATGAGCGAGTACATGGAGAAGCACACGGTGGCCCGGCTCGTGGGTTCGCCCCCGGGCTACGTGGGCTTCGAGGAGGGCGGCCTGCTCACCGACGCCATCCGCAAGACCCCCCACGCCGTGGTGCTCCTGGACGAGATCGAGAAGGCCCACCCGGATCTTTACGCCATCCTCCTGCAGGTCATGGACCACGCCACCCTCACGGACAACCACGGCCGCAAGGCGGACTTCCGCCACGTGACGCTGATCCTCACCACCAACGCCGGCGCCCGGGACCTCAGCGCGCGGAAGGTCGGCTTCGCCGCCGAGGGCAGCGGCGGCAGCGCCCGGGGCATGATCGAGAAGACCTTCAGCCCCGAGTTCCGCAACCGCCTCGACGCGATTTTGTATTTCGCGCCCCTGGGCCCCGACGAGATCCTCAAGGTGGTGGACAAGAACCTCGCCGAGCTGGCGCAGCTGCTGGCGGAGAAGAATGTCGCCCTCGAGGTCAGCCAGGATGCGAAGCGATGGCTCGCAGAGAAGGGCTTCGATCCCGCCCTGGGCGCGCGGCCCATGGCGCGGCTCATCGAGGACAAGTTGAAGCACCCGCTGTCGGAGGCGATCCTGTTCGGGGCGCTGAGGAAGGGCGGGACGGCGAAGGTTGAATTAAGGAAGGGCGAACTCAGCTTTGCATTCGTGTAAGGGCCAGAATCGAGGAATCCGTGGAACTGAGACCTGGAATCTGGAAGGCAGCATGGGTGGCGATCCTCACCACTGCTTCGGCCACTTTGTCTGCGCAATGGGCGATCAGTACCAAGCATGTCGAACTGGTTAAGCCTGAGCGACGGCTTCAGTTCAGTGCTGACATTCCAGTCCTGACAATGGGTGGCAAAGCATCCGTACGAAAGCGGATCAATGTTGCGCTGCAAGCGGCCTGTGACGTGGATGGCATGATCGGAGAAGCCCTGCTGCAGGGAAAGACCTCCGGGCCGTCCTCGGGGGATCCCGGATCTCTACCTCGCAAAGCCCAGCCAGGAAGCACCGAGGAGGAAGAGGAACGCTTCAGCGATGACTGGGACATCGTATTCACGAAGGGAATCAACAATGGGAAGCTCCTGAGCTTCTATATCCTTCAATTTTCT
>JBGASS010000272.1:0-4115 GCA_044229555.1 Holophagaceae bacterium | reverse complement strand
TGGCGGTCTGCCTGGGCTGCCAGTCCGAAGACCAGCTCAAGCGCGTGGAGCAGGAGCTCGGGGACGTGAAGCTGCAGATCTTCCAGCTCAAGCAGCAGGTGGAGGAGGGCAACCGCAAGGCCGAGGCCGACCGGGCCGCCGGCGCCGAGTCCCGGGGGCTGGACCGCCGCTTCCAGGCGGACGTGCAGGAGACCCTGCGCCAGCTCCAGGACACCACCCGGGTGCTGAACCGCCGCCTCGACTACGTCCCCAAGGCCACCGGGACCGCGCCTCGCGCCGACGGCGCTCCCGTGGCCGCGACGCCGGACGACGAGAAGGCCTTCAGTGCCGCCGTGCTGGACTACAACCGGGGCAACTACGCCCTGGCGGCGGACAGCCTGGAGGTCTTCATCAAGAGCCACCCGGGCAGCGCCAAGAAGCCCGACGCCCTCTTCTTCCTGGGCCTCGCCCACTACAACCAGAAGGCCTTCGACAAGGGCCAGGTGGTCTTCGAACAGCTCATCCGGGAGGCCCCTAGCTCCAACCAGTTCCTGCCCGCCAAGCTCAAGCGCGCCCAGTGCCTCAGCCGGCAGAACCTCAAGCCCGCCGCCGTGCGCGCCTTCAAGGAGCTGGTGGAGGGCTTCTCAGGGACCCCGGAGGCCCGCACCGCCCAGCAGGAGCTGGCCGACCTCGGCATGTGACTTGGCCGCCGCCCCGGAGACCTGGCGGGTTCCCGTCCGCATCGATCTCGCGGGCGGGACGCTGGACCTGTGGCCCATCTACGCCATGCTCCCCGGCTGCCTCACCGTCAACGCCGCGGTGGACCTCTGGATCGACATCAGGACGGCGAGCGACGGGGAGGCCTGCGTCGAGAGCGCCGACCTGGGCCGCGCCTTCCCGTCGGAACCCTGGCCGACGGCGCCGCCGGAGGGCCTCTCCTGGGTCTGGCGGGTGCTCTCCTCGGCGGAGCGCCGGCCCTGGTCCCTGCGCCTCCACAGCCCCGTGCCCAAAGGCTCGGGCCTCGGCGTGTCCAGCTGCATGGGGATCGGGCTGCTGGGGGCCGCCCTGGGGCTCGAGGCCGGGGAGGCCCTCGCGGCCCGGGTGCCCATGCTCAGGGACCTGGAGGCCATGGAGCTGCAGACGCCCACGGGCTGGCAGGACTACTACCCGGCGGCCCTCGGCGGAACCCTGGCCCTCCACTGGGACGGGCCCCTGCCGCGCTGGGAGCGGCTCGTCCCCCATCCCTCCCTCATGGCGCGGCTGGTGGTCTTCTACACCGGCGTCCCGCACCACTCGGGCCTCACGAACTGGGAAGCCTACAAGCGCTTCATCGAGGGCGACGCCACCACCCGGGAGGCCCTGCTGGAGATCCGCGACGTGGCCGTCGCCATGGCCGCGGCGGTGCCCGCGGACGCCCACGCCGTGGCGGAGCTGCTGGAGCGGGAGGGCCGCGCCAGGGCGCGCCTGTCGCCGGCGGTGGAGACGGACGCCATGCGCGCCGTGCGGGACCTGGGGCGCCGGGAGGGCTGGTTCGAAGGCATGAAGCCCTGCGGCGCCGGCGGCGGCGGCTGCTGCATCCTGGTGGTGAAGGAGGGCCGGCGCGACGAGGCCGTGCGCGCCCTCGAAGGCCTCGCCCTGCCGCCCCTGCCGGTGGCCCTCACCCCGAGGGGCCTGCACCGCCTCTGAGGGCGCGCAGCAGCGAGTCCACGGAAAGCCCCTGGGGATCCGCGACGAGGGGAGGCGCGCCGCCGTGCCGAGCGACGAGTTCCCGGAGACGGGCATCCCGCCGTCCCATGGGCAGGGCCTCGAGGCGCGCGGCGGAGACCCACGCCATTCCTTCCGGCGGGTCGAAGGGCTCGAGGAGCCTTCCCCGCAGCGGGTTCACCCGCTCCCGCCGGTGGGTGTAGGCCTGGGTCCAGGCGGGCCAGGCCGTGAGCTCCTCATCGCCATGGGCCACCGGAGCTTCAGCGGCCCGGTCCGCGGCCGTGGCCTCCATCGGGAGGGCGGGCCAGCGCCACAGGCCCGCGAGGAGGCCGCGGCCCGCGGGCTCGGCCACGAGCCACTGGCCGTCGGCCTCCAGGGCCACCAGCCAGAATTCGGAGGCCTTCGGCTGCGCGCGCCTCCCCGCCGGCGGGATGCGGCCGGTGGCGCCCATGCGGCGGGCGGTGCAGGCGGCTGCGAGGGGACAGGCCCCGCAGCGGGGCAGGGGCGCGCAGACGGTGGCCCCCAGCTCCATGAGGGCCTGGGTCAGCCGTGAGGGGCCGAGGGTGGCGAGGGCCGGCCGCAGCCAGGCCCGCAATTCCGCGGCGCCGTCCTTGGGGTCGCCCTCGAGGCCCAGGACGCGGGCCAGCACGCGGAAGGCGTTGCCGTCGAGGGCGGGCTCGGGACGCTGGAAGGCCTGGGCGGCGACGGCGGCGGCGGTGTAGTCGCCGAGTCCGGGGATCTCCTTGAGGCCCTGCAGATCCTCGCGCCAGCCCTGCTCGCTGACGACCCTGGCCGCGGCCTGCAGCAGCCGGGCGCGCCGGTAGTAGCCGAGCCCTTCCCACGCCTTGTGGACCTCCTCCTCCGAGGCCGCAGCGAGGGCTCCCGCCGTGGGCCAGCGCGCCATCCACCGGTGGAAGTAGGGGATCACGGTGGCCACCTGGGTCTGCTGCAGCATCAGCTCCGAGACCAGCACGGCGTAGGGGTCCGGGTGCCGCGCGTCCAGATCCGCAGCGCGCCAGGGCAGGTCCCGCCGGGCCGCGTCGAACCAGGGCGCGAGGGCGGCGAGGAGCTGCTCGGAAGGAGGCCAGGGCATGCTTCCAGGCTGGAGGCTGGAGGCCGGCGCCGGAAGAAAAAAAGCGCCGCGGTGGCGGCGCTTCCTGTTGGTGCCCTCGAGCAGACTCGAACTGCTACGGCTTGTGGCCACCACCACCTCAAGGTGGCGTGTCTACCAATTCCACCACGAGGGCATGAACGACCAGCATGGCAGCGCGACGGAGGCCCGTCAACGCTGGGTTTCACTTCTGCGGAAGGGCCGGGGCGGGAGCCGGGGCCGGCGCCGGAGCAGGTGCGGGCGCGGCCGGCTTCGCGGGCGCCGCCTTGGTCGCGGCGGGCTTCTCGAGAACGGAGCGGTTCTCCACGATGATCCGGTACTCGATGCCGAGCAGGGTCGCGAAGAAGGCGCCCGCCAGCCAGTAGGTGATCTTGGAGAGGATGGGCGCCGCGCCCTGGGCGCCGAAGGCCGTGTTCGCGCCGCCGCCGCCGAAGGCCGAGCCCAGGCCGCCGCCCTTGGTGCCGGGCTGCAGCAGGATCGCGCCGATGAGCAGCAGCGAGATGATGACGTTGACCGTGATGAGCAGCGAGGACATGGACGCTCCGAACCGACCATCTTAGCGCGGAAACGCGCTCCTGTCCCCCGTCCGGACGCCTAGAATGCCAACCCCGCCCCCGCGTGCTGCGCCTGCAGGGCCGCGTGGACCCGGCGGCACTCGTCCACCAGGCGGATGAAGTCCGAAGGCAGCAGGGCCTGGGGGCCGTCGCTGAGGGCCTGTTCCGGCCGGCAGTGGGTCTCCACCAGGATGCCGTCGGCGCCGGCGGCGACGCCGGCCCGGGCGCAGGGGATCACGAGGTCGCGCCGTCCCGTGGCGTGGCTGGGGTCCACCATCACCGGCAGGTGGGTCAGGCCCTGGGCCGCGGGGACCACGGACACGTCGAGGGTGTTGCGGGCGTGGTCGGACCAGGTGCGGATGCCACGCTCGCAGAGGATGACGTTGCGGTTTCCCTCGCCGAGGACGTATTCCGCGGCAAAGAGCCACTCCTCCAGGGTGGCGCCCGGGCCCCGCTTCAGGAGCACGGGCTTCTCGCTGCGCCCGGCCCGCTTCAGGAGGGCGAAGTTCTGCATGTTCCGGGCCCCCAGCTGCACCAGGTCCGCGCAGGCCTCCACCGCGTCGAAGGTCTCCACCTCCGTGGCCTCGGTGACGATTCCCAGGTCGAACTCCGGGCGGACCGCGTCCAGCAGCCGCAGCCCCTCCTCGCCCAGGCCCTGGAAGGAGTAGGGGCTGGTCCGGGGCTTGAAGGCCCCGGCCCGCAGGAGCCTCACGCCGGATTCCGCGACGTACCGCGCGGTGGTGAAGAGCTGCTCCCGGCTTTCCACG
>JBGASS010000271.1:0-4136 GCA_044229555.1 Holophagaceae bacterium | reverse complement strand
CGTGGTGGTCAGCACCGTGCGGGGCGGCCCCAGCGAGAAGGCCGGCATCCGCCCCGGCGACATCATCCGGGAGATCGACGGCAAGAGCACCGAGGGCATGACCAACACCCAGGCGGTGCAGAAGCTCCGGGGCGACAAGGGCACCGTGGTGGAGGTCACCCTCCGCCGCGCCGGCTTCAGCGAACCCCTGAAGTTCTCCCTCACCCGGGGCGAGATCCCCACCAACAGCGTCTACTACAGCTTCATGCTGAAGCCCACGACGGGCTTCATCCTCATCAAGGACTTCGGCGAGACCACCTCCGACGAGTTCGAGCGGGCGGTGACCAACCTCAAGCGCCAAGGGATGAAGGAGCTCGTCCTCGACCTCCGCAACAACGGCGGCGGCGTGCTGGACGCGGCGCTCGGCATCTGCCGGCAGCTCCTGGGCCCGGACCAGCTCATCGTCACCCAGAAGGGGCGGGACGGCCGGGATCCCCTGCCCACCTCCACCCCCAAGGGCGCCGCCATGGATCCCTTCCCCCTGGTGGTCCTCATCAACCGGGGCAGCGCCTCGGCTTCGGAGATCGTCACCGGGGCGGTCCAGGACCACGACCGGGGCATCGTGGTGGGCACCACCTCCTGGGGCAAGGGCCTCGTCCAGAGCGTCCTCTCCATCAACCGCACCCGGGGCCTGGCCCTCACCACCGCCCGCTACTACACGCCCTCGGGGCGGAGCATCCAGCGGGACTACATGCACGGCCTGGACGACTACTACAACCCGGAGGAGGAGGGCGAAGCCGCCAAGGAGCCCAAGGGGCCCGAGTTCAGGACGGACCTGGGGCGGACGGTCTTTGGCGGCGGCGGCATCACGCCGGACCACGTGGTGGAGGCCGCCAAGCTGGGCAAGTTCACCGCCGAGCTCCGCTTCCGGTACTCGGTCTTCTTCAAGTACGCCGTCCTGGAGAAGGAGAAGTTCGGCGTGAAGCAGGGCGAGATGGCGGACGACGCGGTGATGGCCCGCTTCAAGGCCTGGCTGCTGGAGCAGAAGATCCCCGTCACCGACAAGGAGTGGACCGAGAACCAGGCGGACATGCGGGACCAGCTCACGTACGAGATGCAGAACGTCGCCTATGGCATCGAGGCGGGCTTCAAGTACCTCTGCGAGAAGGACCCCCAGGTCCGGAAGGCCCTGGAGCTGCTCCCCGACTCCGACCGCATGCTGCAGCGGCGGATGGCGGCGGACAAGCTCCGGGACGGCAGGACCACGGTCGCCCATAAATTGGATTAATACCCGTATAAAAATTCTTGGGGTGGGCCGGACCCATGGATAACCTGGGTTTTTGACCCGAGGACGACCCATGGACTTCACGCTTCCCGACCACGTCGAAGCCCTGCGCCAGGAAGTGCGCAAGTTCGCCGAGAAGGAGATCCGCCCCCACGTCATGGCCTGGGACGAGGCCAAGACCTACCCGCTGCAGGTCATGAAGCAGCTGGGCGAGATGGGCATGATGGGCATCATCTTCCCCGAGGAGTACGAAGGAGATCCGCCCCCACGTGATGGCCTGGGACGAGGCCAAGACCTACCCGCTGCAGGTGATGAAGCAGCTGGGGGAGATGGGGATGATGGGCATCATCTTCCCCGAGGAATACGGCGGCGCCGGCATGGGCTACCTGGAATACGCCGTGGTGGTGGAGGAGCTCTCGAGGGTGGACGGGAGCGTGGGCATCAGCATCGCCGCCCACAACAGCCTCTGCTCCAACCACATCTACGCCATGGGCAGCGAGGCCCAGAAGCAGAAGTACCTGGTGCCCCTGGCCAGCGGCAAGGTCATCGGCGCCTGGGGCCTCACGGAGCCCGGGGCCGGCAGCGACGCCGGCGCCCAGCTCACCACCGCGAAGAAGGAGGGCGGCCACTACGTCCTGAACGGCACCAAGAACTTCATCACCCACGCCACCGTGGGCGACATCGCCGTGGTGATGGCCCGCACCAGTCCGGGCAAGGGCACCGACGGCATCAGCGCCTTCATCCTCGAGAAGGGCATGAACGGCTTCCGGGCCGGCAAGGTGGAGAACAAGCTGGGCCTGCGGGCCTCGGACACCAGCGAGCTGATCATGGAGGACGTGAAGGTGCCGGTGGAGAACCTCCTGGGCGAGGAGGGCGTGGGCTTCCGCCAGGCCATGAAGACTTTGGACGGCGGCCGCATCAGCATCGGGGCCCTGGGCCTCGGCATGGCCCAGGGGGCCTTCGAGGAGAGCGTGAAGTACGCCAAGCAGCGCAGGACCTTCGGCAAGCCCATCGCCGAGCACCAGGCCATCGCCTTCAAGCTCGCCGACATGCAGGTGCAGGTCGAAGCCGCACGGCTCCTCATCTACAAGGCCGCGAGCCTCAAGGACGCGGGCCTGCCCTACGCCAAGGCCGCCAGCATGGCCAAGCTCTACAGCTCGGAGATCGCCTGCAAGGTGGCCGACGAGGCGGTGCAGATCCTTGGCGGCTACGGCTACATCAAGGACTACCCGGTGGAGAAGTACTACCGGGACGTGAAGCTCTGCACCATCGGGGAGGGCACCTCGGAGATCCAGCGCACGGTGATCAGCCGCTACCTGATGCAGGAGTTCTGATCGGGCGCCGGTCACAGGGGGACGCCCGGTATCCTTGGGCATATCCGAGGTCCCCATGCGCACCCTGCTCAGCCTCCTGCCCGCCCTCCTGGTGGCCGCGCCCGCCTTCGCCGGCCGGCCCCTCCGGATCGACGACCTCTTCAAGGTCAAACGGGTGGCGGATCCGCAGGTGTCCTCGAAGGGCGACCTCGCCTACCAGGTGGGCAGCGTGGACCTGGCGGCCAACCGGGCCGTGCCGAAACTCTGGCTGAAGCGGAAGGGCGAGGCGGCCGCCACCCAGCTGGACCTCGGCACCGGCGGGCAGTCCCGGCCCCGCTTCTCCCCGGACGGTTCGAAGCTCGCCTACGCCCAGGGCGGCCAGGTCTGGATCCTGGACCTCGCCAGCGGCGCGAAGCGCCAGGCCACGACGCTGCCAGGGGGCGCCGACGGCCACCTCTGGAGCCCCGACGGCCGGTGGCTGGCGGTGTCCTCCGCCACGGTGCCCTCCGGCGACCTGGCCGCCACCGCGGCGCACCTCAAGGCCAAGGAGGAATCCAAGGTCAAGGCCCACCACGCCAAGGGCCTCATGTTCCGGCACTGGACGGAGTGGTACGACCCGGCCCTGCGCCAGCACCTCTTCGTCGTGGACGCGGGCAGCGGCGAGGCCACGGACCTCACCGCGGGACAAGATTTCGACGTGCCCAACTTCGCCGACGTGTCGGCCGGCGACGAGCTGGACTGGGCGCCGGACAGCACGCGGATCGCCTTCGGCGCCCACGTGGAGAAGGGGAAGGCCGTCAGCACCAACGGCGAGATCTTCGAGGTGGCGGTGGCCGACCGGAAGCTCCGCAAGATCACGACCAACCCGGCCATGGACACGACGCCCCGCTACTCCCCGGACGGGAAGTACCTGGCGTGGCGCGCCCAGCGCCGCCCGGGCTTCGAGGCGGACAAATGGGAGCTGTGGATCCAGGACCGCGCCAGCGGCCAGATCGTACGGGACACCCGGGCCTGGGACCAGAGCGTGGGCCTCTTCGCGTGGAACGGGGGAGCCCTCGTCCTCGCCTCCGAGAAGGCGGGTGGGACAGACCTCTACCGCTACGAGCCCCATCCGGAGCGCACCTACAAGGCCTGGCCCCAGCCCGAGCAGGCCACCAAGGGCCAGCACGTCGAGGCCTTCGCCCTCACCGCCCAGGGCACGGCGCTGTTCCAGCACAGCGACAGCGCCACGCCGGCGGACCTGTATGAAGCGGACCTGAGGAACGGCAAGGTCGTGCGCGCCACCGCCCACAACGAAGCCCTGGCCAGGGAGCTGGGCCTGAACCGCGCCGAATCGCTCTGGTTCAAGGGCCCCACCGGAAAGGACGGCAAGGCCCGGGACGTGCACGCCTGGATCGTGAAGCCCGAGGGCTTCGATCCGGCGCAGAAGTACCCCGTGGCCTTCCTGGTCCACGGCGGGCCCCAGGGCGCCTGGGCCGACGCCTGGAGCCACCGCTGGAACCCCCAGGCCTGGACGGGGCGCGGCTTCCTGGTGGTGATGGTGAATCCCACGGGCTCCA
>JBGASS010000270.1:0-4147 GCA_044229555.1 Holophagaceae bacterium | reverse complement strand
GGCTGGGCCCACGCGAGCGCGGCCTTCGCCCTGGGAGTGGCCGTCGCCTCCACCGCCGGGCTGCGGCGCTGGGCTTCCCGGGTGCCGGAAGGCGCGTGGTTCGGCGGTCTGGCCGCGGGCTTCTGCCTCTACCCCTCGATCGGGGGCGAGGCCTGGACCTGGGTCTGGGGCCTGGGGGCCGGCTTCGTTTCCGGCGGGCTCTGGGTCCGCCGCCCGCAGCTGGACCCGGCGGGGCGGTTCGCCGCGGCGGTGGTCGTGGGCCTGGTGTTCAGCTTCGCCCTGCATGCCAACCTCTGGATCCCAGGCCTGCGGTCCCTGCTCTGGCCGGGGAGCTGAGGGTGCGGGACCGGGAGCTCGTCGAGCGCGTCAAGGACGCCACGGACCTGGCGGCCCTCGTGGGCCAGGCCGTGAAGCTGAGGAAGCAGGGATCGGCCTACGTGGGCCTTTGCCCTTTCCACAGCGAACGCTCCCCGAGCTTCCAGGTGGTTCCCGCCCGGGGCTTCTTCCACTGCTTCGGCTGCGGGAAGAGCGGCGACGCCTTCCAGTGGCTCATGGAGCGGGAGGGGATGACCTTCCCCGAAGCCCTGGAGCAGCTGGCGCGGGCCGCGGGCATCGAGGTGCCGAAGTTCCGGGAGCGCCCCGCGGCGGAGATCGACCAGGAGGAGCGGCTCCGGGGGGTGCTGGAGGCCGCCCAGGCCTGGTACGAGCGGCAGCTCGAAGGGGATCCCGGGGCCCAGGACTACCTGCGCCGGCGGGGCATTTCCGAAGCCTTTGCCCGGGAGGCCGGCTTCGGGCTCGCCCCGGACAGCTGGGAGGGGCTGGTGGGCCACCTCCGGGGCCTCGGCATCTCGCCGGACCTGGCGGAGCAGGCGGGCCTGGCCTCGAGGAGCGAACGGGGCTCGGTCATCGACTTCCTGCGGGGTCGCCTGACCATTCCCATCCACGACGGCCGCGGGCGCCTGGTGGCCTTTGGCGGCCGCATCCTCGGCGAGGGCCAGCCCAAGTACATGAACACCCGGGAGACGGCCCTCTTCCACAAGGGCGAGACCCTCTTCGGCTTCCACCGGGCCAAGGGCGCCCTGAAGGAGGGGATCCTGGTGGTGGAGGGCTATTTCGACGTCCTTCAGCTCCATCAGGTGGGCATCCACCCGGCGGTGGCGCCCCTGGGCACGGCCCTGACGGAGGACCACCTGCGGCTGGCGGGCCGCTTCACCAAGCGGCTCATCCTCTGCTTTGACGGCGACGCCGCGGGCCGGCGGGCCATGGAGAAGAGCCTCCGCCTCGCCCTGCCCCTGGGCTTCGATGTCCGCCTGTTGGAGCTGCCCCCCGGGGAAGATCCCGATACCTGGTGCCTGGCCGTGGGGGCGGAGGCCTTCCGGGAACTCATCCGGCAGGCCCCGGACTGGACCTCCTTCGTCCTCAGCCACGCCATGGAGGGCAAGGACCTCCGCCGGGTCCCGGACCGGATGGCGGCCCTGAAAGAGCTGCTGGAGTTCCTGCCCTACCTTCCGGACACCCCGGAACGGCGGGAGCTCTTCGCCAGCCTGGGTCACCAGCTCCAGCTCCCCCGGGCCGAACTGGAAAGGGCCGTGAAGGAACGCCGCACGGCCCGCCCGGCCCCCGCCGCCGAAGGCCGGGACCTGGACCGGGAAGGCCCCCTGGACGATCTCCTCCGGCCCCTCGTCCTGCTCGCCTGGGATCCCGTGCACCGGTCCGCGATCGGGGACCTGCCCCACGCGTGGTGGGAGGGCCTGGACGGTGCGCCCCTCCTCCAGGCGGTCCTGGACGCGGAGGGGGACGAAGCCCTGCTCCCGGAGGGTGCCATCGCCCGCATCCGGCGCCTGGAAGGCGAGCGGGCCTTGAGGGACGAGGCTCCGCCCATGCCCGGCAAGGCCTTTTGGCGGCTCGAGAGCGCTTTCGTGCACCGGGAACTCCAAGCGGTGAACCGCCAGCTCATGGACCCCCGGGTGATGGGCGACGAGGCCCTGAAACGGCGGCTGGAGGACCGGCAAGTAGGACTTTTGCGGCGCAAGAGCGATTTGGCCCGGCAATTGCGGGTAGGCACTTCGAGGAACCCGAGCACAACCTGAACCATTTTTGACCTTGCATGCGGTGAACGGCCTTCTATACTGAAGGATTCCGGGCGCCCGGAAGACTGGGCTTTCTGTACCCACCTGCGCCCCGAACATCATCGCCCCCCGAATCGCTCATTGAGGTCCGAATGGTCCAGACGCCCTCCCGCGAAAGCTACTTTGAACTCACCAAGGCCCTCATCTCCCTCGCGCGGAACCGCGGCATCCTCCTCATCGATGAACTGAACGCCTTCCTCCCCGAGGATGCGGGAACGCCCGAGGATCTGGAAACGGTCATGGGCATGTTCAACCGGCTGGGCGTGGGCATCGGCCAGACCGAGGCGGAAGCCAAGCAGAACCGCGACAACCTCGAGCCCGAGGTCTTCGCGGTGGAGGCGCCGGCCCGCCTGGACAAGGAGCTGGACGTCGACATCGACGGCCCCGACAGCGACAAGTTCAACGATCCCGTGCGCATGTACCTCAAGGAGATGGGCACCGTGCCCCTCCTGAAGCGCGAGGACGAGGTCGAGATCGCCAAGCGCATCGAGGTGGGCGTCCGCAGCGTCATGCGCGCCCTCTCCCGCAGCCGCCTGGCGGCCAGCCTCCTCATCGACATCGGCAAGATGCTGAAGGAGAACCCCGGCAAGATCCGCGAAGTCGTGGGCCTCTCCGACGAGGTGGACGAGGACGAGGATGCCGAGAGCACGTCGGCCACCCAGCACGTGCACCACCAGTTCGAGAAGCTGCTCGTCTTCGACCAGCAGCTCCAGGACCTGCTGGACCTGAAGAAGCTGGTGGACGCCGGGGAGAAGACCCTGCCCAAGAAGCGCAAGATCGAGAAGGAGATCCTCCGCGCCCGGGCCCGGGTCAGCCGCCAGGTCCGCAAGCTGGGCCTGAACAGCCTCGCCGTGACCCGCCTCATCGACAAGATCACCCACCACCACAGCCAGGTGATGGCCGGCGAGCGCAAGCTCCGCGAGATGAAGGACCGGATCAAGAATCCCGCCTTCGCCAAGCTGAAGGACAAGTACGCGAAGGAGTCCCAGGCCATCAAGGGCGAGCTGGACCGCTTCTTCGTCAAGTACGAGACCAATTCGGACCGCTTCCACACGGACTACAACGTCCTCAAGCAGGCCGAAGCCATCGCCCGCGCCGCCAAGGCCGAGCTCATCGAGGCCAACCTCCGCCTCGTGGTCTCCATCGCCAAGCGCTACACGAACCGCGGCCTGCAGTTCCTGGACCTCATCCAGGAGGGCAACATCGGCCTCATGAAGGCCGTGGACAAGTTCGAATACAGCCGCGGCTTCAAGTTCTCCACCTACGCCACGTGGTGGATCCGCCAGGCCATCACCCGCGCCATCGCCGACCAGGCCCGCACCATCCGCATCCCGGTGCACATGATCGAGACCATCAACAAGCTCATCCGCACCCAGCGCGAGCTGGTGCAGAAGCTGGGCCGGGAACCCTCCAGCGAGGAGATCGCCAACGCCATGGACATGCCGGTCTCCAAGGTCCGCAAGGTGATGAAGATCGCCCAGGAGCCCATCTCCCTCGAGACCCCCATCGGCGAGGAGGAGGACAGCCACCTCGGCGACTTCATCGAGGACAAGACCGTCGTCTCCCCCGTGGAGCAGGTGGTCAACCAGCGCCTCAAGGAGACCGTCAACTCCGTGCTCCACACGCTCACCGAGCGGGAGGAGAAGGTCCTGCGCATGCGCTTCGGCGTGGGCGAGGAGGCCAGCGAGCACACCCTCGAGGAGGTCGGCAGCGAGTTCGCCGTCACCCGCGAGCGCATCCGGCAGATCGAATCCAAGGCCCTGCGGAAAATTCGCCACCCGCGTTACAGCAAGACCCTCAAGGCCTTCCTGGGCTGAATGCGGGAGGCTGGCTCGCGTGGGCCGGCGAATTTGTGAGCCTTGAAGTCGAGGCGAACAGGATTCGCCACCCGCGTTACAGCAAGACCCTCAAGGCCTTCCTGGGTTGAACGCAGGAGGCTGGCTCGCGTGGGTCGGCGAATTTGTGAGCCTTGAAGTCGAGGCGAACAGGATTCGCCACCCGCGTTACAGCAAGACCCT
>JBGASS010000269.1:0-4169 GCA_044229555.1 Holophagaceae bacterium | reverse complement strand
GCTTCATCGGCATCCTGGTCCCCGCCCACGCGAGCCTGGCCAACACCCTCGCCCAGCCCGCCCTCTTCGGCGAGCTGGTCTTCACCCTCTGGCTGCTGATCCGCGGCGCGCGGCCGAAGCCCGCCGAGGCCGGCCTGGCCTGAGGCGGCCCGGCTCGAATTTCCCCCCTTGACGGTCCCGAGTTCGCACCTACTGTATATATTCCATGTATACAGTCAGCCCACCACCCCCGGCCCGCCCATGAAGATTCTCCTCTCCAACGCCTCGCCCCAGCCCATCTACGAGCAGATCCTCCGCCAGGTGCGGACCCAGATCCTCTCCGGGGACCTGAAGGAAGGCGAGGCCTTGCCCTCCATCCGCAAGCTGGCCCAGACCCTCCAGATCAGCGTCATCACCACCAAGCGCGCCTACGACGAGCTGGAGCGGGAGGGCCTCATCGACACCGTGGGCGGCAAGGGCACCTTCGTGGCCTCGCCCAATCCCGAATTCCTCCGGGAGAAGCGCGTGCGGGCCGTGGAGGAGCACCTCGCCAAGGCCCTTGCCGAGGCCCGCGACTCCGCCATCCCCGCCGCCGAAGTGCGCCGCATGTTCGACCTGCTCCTGGAGTCGGACCATGAGTGAAGCCCTCCTCTCCCTCCATGGCCTCACCAAGCGCTACCCGGACTTCACCCTCCGGGACGCCTCCTTCGACCTCCCGAGCGGCCTCCTCATGGGCCTCATCGGCCCCAACGGCGCCGGCAAGACGACGCTGCTGAAAACCCTCCTCGGCCTCGTGCGCCTCGACGCCGGCACGATCCGCTTCCAGGGGCGGGATCTCGTGCAGGAAGGCGCCACGCTGCGCGCGCGCATCGCCTACGTCCCCGACGAACCGAAGTTCACCCACGGCGCCAGCCTGCGCGCCCTGAAGGAGAGCACCGCCCCCTTCTGCCCCGGCTGGAACGAAGGCACCTGGAAGGGCCTCATGGCCGACTTCGGCCTCGACCCCTCGCAGAAATCCCACACCCTCTCCCTCGGCCAGCGCACCCGCTTCGCCCTCACCCAGGCGATGTCCCGGGACGTCGACCTCCTCGTCCTCGACGAGCCCACCACCGGCCTCGACCCCGTCTTCCGCCGGGAGCTCCTCGCCCGCCTCTCCGAAGGCCTCACCGAAACCAAGGCCATCCTCTTCAGCACCCACATCACCTCCGACCTGGAGGACCGCGCCGACCTCGTGACCCTTCTCCGCGATGGCGAGGTCGTCTTCTCACAAACCCAGGACGATCTCCGCGAAGCCTGGGGCGTGGTGAAGGGCGGCCTGGAGCTCCTCGACGACGAGGCCCGCCGCGGCTTCCAGGGCCTGCGCACCAACCCCCACGGCTTCGAGGGCCTCACCGACGACCTGGCCGGCGCCCGTCGCCGCTTCGAGGGCCGCGCCCTGGTGGAGCGCGCCAGCCTCGAGGACATCCTCGTGCTGCTGGGACGCCGCCGCGCGGAAGGGAGGTCCCATGCTGCTTGAGCTCCTGAAGCGGGACCTGCGCCTGCACCGCCTCTTCCTGCTCACGCCCCTCCTCATCGCCCTGGTGGCGGGCATCGGCGGCGCCGAACGGAAGACCGATATCGCGGGCTTCTTCATGGGCATCGCCCTCATCGCCAGCTGCTTCCTGCCCCTCAGCTTCCACCTGCGGGAGCTCTCCGAAGGCACCCTGCCCGGCCTCCTGGCCCTGCCCGTTCCGAGGGCGCGCGTGGTGGCCCTGCGCTACCTGGAAGCCGTCCTCCTGCCGCTCCTCTCCGTCCTCCTCCTCACCCTCTCGGGCCAAGCGTCGGCCGCCCTGCGGGGCGGCAGCGCCGACCCCCTCATCCTCGTGGCCCTCGCCCACCATCCCCTGGCGCTGGCCTGGACCTTCTTCATCTGGTTCGCCTACCCCCTGCCCGCCGTGCTGCGCTGGGGCGGCAAGGGCCTCACCGTCGCCTACGCCGTGCCGGGGCTCAGCCTCTTCACCCTGTTCTGGATGGCGCCCCGTTTTCAGAATGCCTCCTGGCCCGCTCGCGCCGTATTCGGCCTGCTGAACGGCCTCCTCTGGCTGGACGCCCATCCCGGCCCCACCGTCGCGGGCCTCGCCGTGGCCACCCTCCTGGCCTTCCTCCTGGCCCGCCGCGCCTTCGCCGCCCGGGAGTTCTGACATGGAACCCGCCCTCGACCTCCGCGGCCTTGCGAAGTCCTTCGGGAGCTTCGCCCTCCGCGACCTCACCCTGGCCGTCCCCCGCGGCGCCATCACCGGCCTCGTGGGCGCCAACGGCGCCGGGAAGTCCACCCTCATCAAGCTGGTGCTGGGCCTCCTCGTCCCCGACGCCGGCGAGCTGCGCGCCTTCGGCGAGGACCTCCGCGCCCATGGCGCCGCCCTGCGCGCCCGCATGGGCTTCGTGCAGGAGAGCCCCACCCTGCCGCCCCACCTGCGCATCCAGGAACTCGGGGCGATGGTGGCGCCCTTCTATCCCGCCTGGGACGCCGCCGCCTTCCGCCGCCTCGTGGCCCACTTCGACCTCCCGGCGAAGACGCCCTTCGCGCGGCTCAGCCAGGGCCAGCGGATGAAGGCCGCCCTCGCCCTGGCCCTCAGCCACGGCGCCGAGCTCCTGCTCCTGGACGAACCCACCTCGGGCCTCGATCCCCTGGCCCGGCGGGAAGTGCTGGACCTGCTCCTGGACGTCATCCAGGACGAAGGCCGGGCCGTCCTCTTCTCCACCCACATCACCACCGACCTGGACCGCATCGCCGACCACGTGGCCATCCTGAAGGCGGGCCGCCTCGTCCTCGAAGGCACCAAGGACGAACTCCTGGAGCGCTGGGTGCTGGTGAAGGGCGGCGAGGACCTGCTGTCGGAACCCGTGCTGGCCCGCTGCGCCGGCGGCGAGCGCACGGCGCTGGGCCTCGTGCTGCTCTGCGAGAACCTTCCGCCCGCCCATCTGCCCGCCGGCGCCCTCGTGGAGCGGCCCCGCCTGGAGGACCTCGTCACCTTCCACGGCCGCGCCCTGGCCCCGGTCCGCGACAAGGCGGAGGCCCCATGCTGCCCCTGATCCGCATGGCCTGGACCGTGAACCGGCGCCAGGCCCTGGCCCTCGCGCCGGCGCTGGCCCTCATCCTCGCCCTCACCGTGCTCAAGCTGGCCCAGGGCCAGCCCGCGAAGTTCCTCATGGGCTGCCTCTTCAGCGCCAGCCTCCTGGGCGGCCTCGTGGCCTTCCAGGGCCTCGCCTCGGATTCGGAGGGCTTCCTCCTGGCCCTGCCCGTCTCCCGGCGCCAGGTGGTGCGCGCCCGCTACCTCACCAGCCTCGCCGCCCTCGCCCTGGGCCTCGTCCTGCCCCTGGCCGCCTGCGCCGCCGCCCACGCCGCGGCCCCGGACGCCTTCCCCGCCCTGGGCGCCGAGACCGTCGCCATGACGGGCCTCCTGGGCCTGGGCCTCGCCACGGGCCTCGCCGCCTTCCTCCCCTTCGTCTACCATTTCGGCTCGCCCAAGGGGCCCATCGTGTTCATGGCCCTCCTGGGCCTGGCCTGCCTCCTCCTGAGCGTCGTCACCACCGCCGACGCCGTGCTCGAGGCCCTCCTGCGCCTCCTTAACCGCGCCCTGGACCAGCGCGAAACCGCCCTGCGCCTCACCGGCGCGATCCTGCTCCTGGTCGCGGCCTCCCTCGCCTTCTCCGGCTGGCGCTACGAGCGGCGAGGCGCGCGCTAGCCGGGCGGTTGCCGTTCGGCCAACAGGCTGCATCGTTCGGGCCGGCGGCCGCCACGGCTCGCAGACCGCGCGTTGACGGGGCCGGACGCGGAATCCGAGGCTCTCTCGTGGAGCCTCCATCCGCTGTCCAACCTTCACCTCCCCCGAACCCCAGGAGATCGCATGACCAAGAAGCTCGCCCTCAACCGGGAAACCCTTCGCATTCTCGATGCCGAGAACACCTCTGAAGTCGCCGGCGGCATCATCACCATCACCGTGCTTTCCTACCGCTACTGCGGCAGCCGCAACACCTGCGCCTCCCTGTTCTCGGGCTGCAACCCCTGCATCTCCAGGGAAGCCTGAGCCGACCGCCGGATCCCCGCCGGCCCCAGGGCGTGTGCCCTGGGGCCGCTTGCGTCCCAGTTCCGGCCCCAGGGCTCGCAAATAAGGCGGGAGTGCCGCCGCCAATGCCCCATACTGGAATTA
>JBGASS010000268.1:0-4173 GCA_044229555.1 Holophagaceae bacterium | reverse complement strand
CGGATCCTCCCGGGATGCCCTTGGTGAACCAGGAGCCGATCTTCTTGATCTTGTGGAGGGCCTCCCGGGGCTCCAGCAGCTCCAGGAGGATGCGAAAGAAGCGCAGCGTCGCGTCCACGCGCATCCCGGTGGTGACGACGAACTCGGGGTCCAGGACCTGCCGGAAGATGAAGGGGTTGTAGAGGGCGCCGCGGCCGATCATGACGGCGGCGCAGCCGGTCTCCTCGCTCATGCGGTAGGCGTCCTGCACCTCCACCACGTCGCCGTTGCCGATGATGGGGAAGCGGGTGCCGGCCTCCACGGCCCGGGCGATGATGGCCCAGTCCGCGTGGCCCTCGTAGCCCTGGGCCCGGGTGCGGGGATGGATGGCGAGGCTCTGCACGCCGTTGGCCTCGAACATCCGCAGGAAGTCCAGGAACTCGGCGCGCTCCTTCTGGCTCGCGTCCCACCCGGCGCGCATCTTCACGGTGACCGGCACCTGCACGGCCTTCACCATGGCCTTGACGCAGGCCTCGGCGAGGCGGATGTCCCGCAGCAGGGCCGAGCCTGCGCCGCCCTTGGTGACGTTGGACGCCGGGCAGCCCATGTTCAGGTCCACCAGGTCCGCGCCGGCCTCCTCGCACAGCTTGGCCCCCTCCGCGAGGCTCTGGGGATTGCCCCCGCTGAGCTGCATGGCGTAGGGGTGCTCGCCGCTGGAGGCCATCATCTTCTCGGCCTTGCGGGCGTGGCGGATGAGCGCCTCGCTGCTGATCATCTCGCTCACGACGAGGCCCGGGCCGCCGATCTCCCGGATAAACTTGCGGAAGGGCTGGTCGGTGATCTCGTGGAGCGGGGCCATGACCAGGCCGTTGGAGACGGTCAGGGGTCCGATGGCGAAGGGGTCGAAGGGGAAGGGCATGGTCGTTCCAGCCCTCCAGTTTACGGGGAGCGCCCGCACCTGGCCATGCCGGGGTTCTGCGGGGACGGCTGCGACGAACGCGGCGGCCTAGTGGGGATGCCGGCCGTCGGGCCCGCGCACGATGCCATTCCGGGTGTCCGATTCCCGCTGGATGGAGTCCCGGATCGCCCCGGAGGACCACTCTGTGCCGAAGCGCCGGAAGATGGTGCCGAGGTCGGGATCCGCGTTCAGGGTGGCGAGGATCCTGGCCCGGCCGCCCTCGGCACTCTCGAGGAAGGACCCCTCGGCCATGACATGGGAGGCGATGGTGGCCTTGGCGCCCGCGAGGTCCAGGGCCGGCCCCGGCTTCAGGCGCAGGTCCACGAGCATCGGGGCCGTGCCGGTGAGGTTCTTCCAGAAGGAGGGCTTCGAGGCCGCATGCACCTCGGTGACGGTGTAGCGCCGGCCCTTCAGGTCCAGCACCTCCAGGCCGTAGTAGGTGTCCAGCTGGAGCTGGGTGGTGGTGCAGAGGGACGTGGCGTCCGCCCGGGGCTCGGGTCCGGTCGAGGTGAAGACCAGCACCGGGTAGGCGAGCTTCGACGCGTCCACGGGCCTGGGCGCGCAGCCCAGGAGGGCCAGGAGCGCCGCGAAGGCGGAGCCGAGGCGACCGGGGGCGCTCATGATCCGCGCTTCGCCTCGAAATGGGCGTAGACCCCGCCGATGGACCGGGCCTCCGGCGCGTAGCCATGCATGGCGAAGCCCGCCACCACCACCAGCGCGCCCACGATGGCGAAGGGCCAGGCGGTGCGCTTGAGGGCGGTGGGCAGCCACTCGCCCTCCTCGTCGGCGGCGCGCACCTTCTTCAGGCGCCGGTAGAGCCCCGCGCTGAGGACGCCGTCGAACATGAGGTCGGCGAAGATCGAGGGCGCCTGGTAGATGAGGTAGCCCGCCGCCGCGGCCAGGGCGGCGAGGGCGGCGATGACGAGGACCACGACGATGAGTTCGTCCCCATCCAGGTCGAGGGAGAAGCCGCCGCCCCCGGACGAGCCTCCGCCGCCGGTGCGCAGGGGCGGCGTGGCGTTGCCAGGAAGGAAAGGCATCTGGGCGCCGCCGCGGAAGGAGGGCAGGCCGTCGTCCAGGAGGTCGCTGCCCACGTCGAGGGCGTCCTCGGCGTCCGGGGAGCCCAGGGTGATGCGCCGGCCCTCGAAGTGCAGCCAGACTCGCAGCATGCCGAGGAAGGCGCCGTAGGCCGCCAGCACCGCGGCGCCGTAGCGCCAGCCCAGGTGCGTCAGGCCCAGGTGCATGAGGAGCCAGGAGGCGAGGAAGCCGGAGAAGCCGGTGAGGGTCACCATCATCGTCATCTGCAGCCGCGGGTAGTCCGCCTGCTGGAGGTATTCCTTCAGGGACTGCACCGTGCGCTCCCGCAGGGTGGCGCGGACCTGGGCCTCCTCGGCGGGATCGGGAACGTTCATGGGAAGGTCTCGGCTAATACCGTACCAAGACTCACCGCCAGGCTGAGCCAACTTCCGGAGCAGGAGCCATGACCATCGCCCCGCGCCCGCGCCTGGACGCCATCGACCTGCTGCGCGGCCTGGTGATGGTCATCATGCTCCTGGACCACACCCGCGATTTCGTCCACAGCCAGTCCCTGACCTTCGACCCCGTGGACCTGGCGCGAACGACGCCGGTCCTTTTTTCACCCGATCGATCACCCACTATTGCTCGCCCGTCTGCGTCTTCCTGGCGGGCAGGGGGGCCTGGCTGCAGCTGGCACGGGGCAAGTCCAAGGCCGAGCTGTCGAAGTTCCTCGTGAGCCGCGGCCGGCGTGGGCCCTCCAAGGGCACCGTCAGTGCCAGGGCAGCCACTGCAGGAGAAGAGGGAGGACATGCTCAGCGGTATTCGCGGATCACGGTGATGGGACCTCGGATGTGCGCATTGAAGTCGGGCAATTCCTCGGCCGGAACCCAGTATTCGAGATGGATGGCACCCCCAACCTGCTGGACCTGGAAGCGGCTCAAGTAGGCTTCATCGACATCGAAGCGGGTGACGTACCCGACCGATCCGTTGAGTTCATCCTGCGTGTTCCAGTCCCGCGTAATCTGGATCGCGTAGTCCTCGTTCAGGACAGGGTAGAAAATGGGCTGCTCTGGCAGGCGGGGCGGAAAGGCCTTGAAGTCGGACGCTTCGATCAGGTCCAACTCGCGTTGACCGACAGGGCGGAACAGGGTGACGGTCTGCATGGATCTATACCTATTCAGTTTCGAGGCTCCGAGCGTGCCGCATCACCAGATGATCATCCACTTGGGGTCTTTCCCGTGCACGATGCAGCCACCCAGCCAGACCTCTCCCCGCTTCGCGGCTTCGAAGGCTTCCTTCCTGGGCAAGCCCATGACCACGGGCACCATCCGAGGCCGGCCGAACCAATGCGTGGGCCGGATATCGATCGGGTTTAACGTTGTCCCGATATACATCGCCAACGTGAGCAGAAGCCATTTCCATCGTCCGGTAACAGCCCAAAGTGCCCCCAAAATGCAGCTAGTAAACAGGAAGGGGAGGGCGATGAATCTGGGTGAATAGCGCCACAGGATGAGAGAAATCAATGCCACGGCGCCGACGCAGAACAATTTCAGTAAGCGGTGGTAGTGGCCCAGTGGCATACCCTGTGTCTCGATTCACACCAAAGGTGCCTACCGACGCCCTGCCGGTTCCTGCAGGTTCGCCAAAAACTCGTCGTTCGTCTTGGCCTTCCCCAGCCTGTCGATGAGCAGCTCCATGCTCTCCACGGGCCCGCTGCTGCTGAGGATCTTCCGCAGCACCCAGATCTTGGCGAGCTTGGGGGGATCGATGAGGAGGTCCTCTTTCCGCGTCCCGCTCTTCTGGATGTCCATGGCGGGAAATATCCGCTTGTCGCTCAGTTTCCGGTCCAGGATGATCTCGCTGTTGCCGGTGCCCTTGAACTCTTCGAAGATCACGTCGTCCATGCGGCTGCCGGTCTCGATGAGCGCCGTGGCGATGATGGTGAGGCTGCCGCCCCCCTCGATGTTGCGGGCGGCGCCGAAGAAGCGCTTGGGCCGCTGCAGGGCGTTGCTGTCCACACCGCCCGAGAGCACCTTGCCGCTGGCGGGCACCACGGTGTTGTAGGCCCGGGCCAGGCGGGTGATGGAGTCGAGGAGGATCACCACGTCCTTGCCGTGCTCCACCAGGCGCTTGGCCTTCTCGATGACCATCTCCGCCACCTGCACGTGCCGGGTGGCGGCCTCGTCGAAGGTGGAGGAGATGACCTCGCCCTTCACGTT
>JBGASS010000267.1:0-4197 GCA_044229555.1 Holophagaceae bacterium | reverse complement strand
ACGCCCTTGATGCCCAGGAGGGGCAGGCCGCCGTACTCCCGGTAGTCGAACTTCTGGAAGAAGGCCTTGAGGCCCGGCTTCACCATGAGGGCGCCGACTTTCGTGGCGAGGCTGCCGGCGAGGCTCTCCTTGATGCCCGCCACCACGGCGCCGGCCAGGGCCTCGCTGGACTTCAGCACCACGTTGCCCACGAAGCCGTCGCAGGCGATGACGTCGAAGTTGCCGTTCCAGATGTCCCGGCCCTCGGCGTTGCCGGCGAAGTTGAGGGGCAGGCCCCGCAGCAGGACGGAGGCTTCCCGGGTCACTTCCGTGCCCTTGCCCTCCTCTTCGCCCACGCTGAGGATCCCCACCTTCGGGTTCGCCACGCCCAGCACCTGCTCGGCGTAGACGGCGCCCATGACGGCGAACTGGGCGAGATGGTCGGCGCGGCAGTCCACGTTGGAGCCCACGTCGATGAGCACCGTGGGCCGGCCCTGGCGGTTGGGCATGACGCTGGCGAGGCCCGGGCGGTCCACGCCGTCGAGGCGCCCGATCACCATGCTGGAGGCCACCATGGCGGCGCCGGTGTGGCCCATGCTCACCACGCCGTGGGCCCGGCCTTCGCGGACCAGCTGGGCGGCCACGCGCATGGAGCTGTCCTTCTTCTCCTTCAGCACGCTGGTGGCCTTGTCCTCCATGGTCACCACGGAGGGGTGGCCTTGTCCTCCATGGTCACCACGGAGGGGGCGTGCACCAGTTCAATGCGCTTCGCCAGCTCGCCGGCGAGGCCGTGTTCCGGCAGCAACGCCTTCAGCCGGGCCTCGTCCCCCACGAGGAGGAGGACGAGGTCCGGCCAGGCTTCCAGGGCGAGCTTCGCGCCAAGCAGCGTGGACTGGGGGGCATGGTCGCCCCCCATCACGTCCAGCGCGATCCGGGCTGAGGCCAAGCGTCGGGGCCTTTAGACCGTGGCGACGTTGACGGCCTTCTTGCCGCGGTAGAAGCCGCAGGAAGGGCACACGCGATGGGGCAGCTTGGCGACGCCGCAGTTCGGGCAGCTGGAGGCGCTGAGGACCTCCAGGCTGTCGTGGGTGCGGCGGCGGTCGCGGCGGGCTTTGGAATGGCGGCGCTTGGGATTCGGCATGGCAGGCTCCGTCGGAAGGTTCGGGTCTGGGTTCGGGGTTCGGGGTTGCTAGGAGGTGAAATCGAGCTTGATGCCGCTCAGGGCCTTCGCGAGGGCCGAGGGCTCCTTGCTCCGGAGTTCAGGATTGCAGGAGCACTTGCCCTTGTTCCAGTTCTTGCCGCAATCGGGGCAGAGGCCCAGGCAGTCTTCCTTGCAGAGGGGATGCATGGGGACCTGGAGCTGGAACTGCTCCTTCACCAGGGCCTCCTCGTCCAGCTCGTCCTCGGGCATGAAGACCACGTCCAGGTCCTGGGTGCCGAGAGCATGGGCGCCCCGGGCCACCAGGTCCGCGTCCTTGCTGCCCAGGTACTGGCTCGACACCGCCAGGGGCAGGTCGAAGGCCTCCAGGCAGCGCGAGCAGGTGCAGTCCAGCACCCCGCTGCCCTTCACGTCGAAGAAGATGTCCGCGTTGCTGGGCAGCACAAACACCGACCAGGCCATGTCCCGCACGGCGTCCTCCCCCTCCAGGGGCAGGAGGGCCAGATCGCCGGAGAGTTTGAGACCCTCGGCCGGGAGCTTGGTGAGGTGGATCACTTGGGGGGTTCTCCCGCGGGGGCGGCGGTCTTGGTGCCCTTGCCGTCGCCTGCGTTCGCGCCTGGGCCGCCAGTCTGCTTGCCGGGTTCCCGGGTGATGGGGCCGCGCTCTTCCTGGTCGTCAGGATCGCCGGCGCACTTAAGTTCGTAGTTCCCGCGGGTGACCTTGGCTTCGTAGTCGACGCCCCAGGGATCCTTGGTGGGCATGTTCGAGGGAATGTAGTTCTTCTTCACCAGCACGGATTCCGCGCCAGCGAGGGCCTCCCAGGAGGAACCCTCCGGGTATTTGCCATAGGCCAGGTAATGCTGCTCCAACCCCTCGGCCATCAGGCGGATAGTATCGTTGGCCTTGATGTAGCGAGCCTTGCCGGTATTTCCGCGAAGGGCACGGATGCCCAACGTCGCGATCACGCCGATGATCATCAGCGCGATGAGGAGTTCCATCAGCGAGAAGCCCTTCTGGGCCAGGTTCTTCTGGGTCATGGTCGGTCTCTTGGATGGGGGAGCCTCAGGGCTCCGGATCAGGGGGCACCCAAGCACTTCAGTGTGCCATAGATGGGCGAAGTGACAAGGATTGGTTCAAGTGGATCTGGCTGCTCGGGCGGCCTGTTTTGGGCCGTTGGCATCATTTCCACGAGACTCCTCCCCCTTTGGGGCCAGGGATTGAAGAGCACTCGAAGGGTGGTGTGTCCTCAGGATTTCGAGGGTCACCGGTGCAAGACAGGCGAAATCCGCTTGCTTGACTCGATCCCCGGTAAGGGTTTCCCCATGGGTCGAGAGTTGGCATTTCTAGGGAAATGTCATTCTCGAGGACGAGGGGGCTTCTCCGATCCGCCATTTCGGTCCAGGACCGGAGTTCCGGGTAGGCGCCGTGCCGCAGCCGTTGCTGTTCTAGCCCTTCCGACATCTGCCGGATCGCATCCCGGGCCTTGATTCCGCGCGCCGATCTTGCATTCCCATCGTAAGGAGTGAACGCGGGACGCAGCACAAACCAAAGCAGGGCCACCCCACCAGCCACCCATACGATCGTCCGGGCATGTTTCATGGAAACTCCAACCGGGCCAAGCCGTTGGACCGCTTCAACACCAGACTGAGAGAAGAAAAAGATCCTGGTTCAGCGCCAGAAGAGGAGACATAAACGCCTACTCCCCCTCCTCCCCACCCTCCTCCGCCTCCACCGGCAACGGGCACCGGTCCGGGAGGTTCTCAGCCACGCCGAGGTGGGCGGCCCAGTAGCGGTAGGCGGAGAAGTCATGCCGAGGCGCTTGCTGGCCTTGGTCTTGTTGCCGCCGGTCTCCGCGAGGGCGGCCTTCAGGAAGTGGCCCCGGAGGGCGCCGAGCCAGGCCTCCAGGTCGAAGCCCGCTTCGGGGATCTTCCAGGACGGGGCCGCCGGGGGCGCCGCCACCAGGCCCGCGGCCTGCACGTCCCGTAGCACCGAATCCGGGAAGAGGTCGATGCCGATGGGCCCGCCGGCGTTCAGCGCCACGCAGCGCTCCACCAGGTTCTCCAGCTCCCGGACGTTGCCGGGGAAGCGGTAGGCCTGCATCAGGGCCATGGCGTCCACGCTGAAGGCCATGGGGGGCTTGCCCAGCTTCTGGCCGAAGCGCCGCAGGAAGTGTTCCGCCAGCACCGGCAGGTCCTCCCGGCGCTCCCGCAGGGGCGGCAGCTCGATGTGGAGGATGTTGAGGCGGTAGTAGAGGTCTTCCCGGAACTTCCCCTTGTCCACCAGGTCCCGCAGGATGCGGTTGGTGGCCCCGATGACCCGCACGTCCGAGGGCCGCTCGTCCGTGCCGCCCACCCGGCGCACCCGGCGCTCCTGGAGCACCCGCAGCAGCTTCACCTGCAGGCAGGGGCATCTCGCCGATCTCGTCCAGGAAGAGGAAGCCCCCGGAGGCCTCCTCGAAAAGGCCCCGCTTGGTGGTGTTGGCGCCGGTGAAGGCCCCCTTCTCGTAGCCGAAGAGCTCGGATTCCAGCAGGTTCTCCGGCAGGGCGCCGCAGTTCACGGGGATGAAGGGCCCGAAGCTGGTCCGACAGCGGTGGATGAGGCGGGCCACGATCTCCTTGCCCGTGCCGCTCTCCCCGGTGACCAGCACCGTGGTGTCCGCCCGGGCCACCTTGCCCACCAGGGCCTGGACCCGCCGGATGGTCTCCACGCCCACCAAGTCGGCCCCGGAAGTGCCGTCGAGCACCGCGCTCTCCACCAGCAGGCCCTTGAGCACCTTGGGTCAGCTCGTTGAAATCGTTGCGGGTAGCCAGGAGGAAGTCCGCGGCCCCAGGTTCAGGGCCTGCATCGGTGGTCTCCGTGGTGGCGAAGGCCGTCATGATGAGGCGCCTGGTAGCTCCTTCATCCAGGCCAGCAGGTCGATGCCGCTGCCGTCCTTCAGCTTGAGATCCGACACCACCGCGTCGAAGGCTTCGGCTTCCAGGCTCCGCTTGGCCTCCACCACCACCGAGGCCGCCCGGTGTCAAGGCCCTCCCCCGTCAGGCCGATCTGGAGGATCTCCC
>JBGASS010000266.1:0-4190 GCA_044229555.1 Holophagaceae bacterium | reverse complement strand
CTATGCTAGCGGCATGGCATGCGCGGTTTGGGGGAGGCGTCACTGCTCCGACGACCTTGCAGGCCGCAGGGACTGCGCATCGCCCTTTGCTGCCAGCGGACCTCATCGCTTCGCTCGCGGTCCTTGGCTTTGCGCCCGCCTAACGTGTCTCGATTGCGGCGATGCGGCTTGCCGTTAGAAAAGCGCACGGCACGGTTGCTTCCATCGGACCTCTCGCTTCGCTCGGGCCCTTGAGTTTTGCGCCCGCCGAACGCTCGCGCGTCCTCGGGACACCCGGCGAATTCGCGTGGGGGTTCCTGCGCAAGGGCGCTTGGCCTTCTGCTTCCAGCGGACCTCTCGCTGCGCTCGGGTCCTCGGCTTTGCGCCCGCCGAACGCTCGCGCGTCCGGCCCGCGCCTGCGGCGCTTTCTGGGCGCAAAGGGGCCGGGCTGACCACGGCACTCGGGGGAACGACTTAGGGCTGCTTCTTCCGACCTGACCCGGTTCATCGCACCCCGATGCATGGGGCCCGGCTTGGATCCAATATAGCCACGGCGCGGGTTTACAACCAATCGGGGCCGGCGGCGCGGCGGACAAATGCTGCAGGATTAAGGCTTGGGAATCGGGTGGAAAAATCCGCACGCGGAGCCCTTGACACCCCCACATCTTGGGGTGATTCTTTCACTCCGGCACAACCCCTTGAGGTCCATAACGCCCAGCCATACCTTCGCCGCCCCCCTTGGAAACTGATATGGGCGGTGGGTTTTGTGTCGCCCAAATTCCGATCTTTCATCCATCCCAACCCATCCCGCCGGACCTGCGCGCAGGCGCGCGTCCCCCAGCCCGAGGCATCGCATGAAGATCGCGCGCCACTTCACCCAAGCCGGCCAGGACCCCCTGAAGGGCATCCCCTTCGCGCCCCGCACTTCGCGCATCACCAAGCTGGACGGCACGGTGGTCTTCGAGGCCAAGGACGTGCTGGTGCCCGAGTCCTGGTCCCAGGTGGCGGTGGACATCCTGGCCCAGAAGTACTTCCGGCGGAAGGGCATCGATGCCGACAACAGCGGCGAGAAGGACGCGCGGCAGGTCTTCCACCGCCTGGCGGGCTGCTGGCGCATGTGGGGCGAAAGCCACGGCTACTTCGACACGGCGGAGGACGCCCAGGCCTTCTACGACGAGCTGACCTGCATGCTCGCCCGGCAGATGTGCGCCCCCAATTCCCCCCAGTGGTTCAACACGGGACTGCACTACGCCTACGGCATCGCGGGCCCCGCCCAGGGCCACAGCTTCGTGGACCCGAAGTCCGGCGCGATGATGAAGTCCACGTCGGCCTACGAGCGGCCCCAGCCCCACGCCTGCTTCATCCAGAGCGTCAGCGACGACCTGGTGAACGAGGGCGGCATCATGGACCTGTGGACCCGGGAAGCCCGCATCTTCAAGTACGGCTCGGGCACCGGGTCGAACTTCTCCCGCATCCGCGGCTCGGAAGAGCCCCTTTCAGGCGGCGGCCGCAGCTCGGGGCTCATGAGCTTCCTCGCCGTGGGGGACAAGGCCGCCGGCGCCATCAAGAGCGGCGGGACCACGCGCCGCGCGGCGAAAATGGTCTGCCTGGACCTCGACCACCCGGACATCGAGGCCTTCGTGGACTGGAAGGTCCTGGAGGAGCGGAAGGTGGCCATGCTGGCCGCCGGCAGCCTCGCCCTCAAGAAGGCCTGGAATGCGCTGTGCGAGACCGTGGAGGGCAACACCCACGGCGACGCGGATCCCAAGACCAACGGGGCCCTCAAGAAGGCCCTCCTCCAGGCCAAGAAGGAGGGGGTGCCGGCGGCCTTCCTCAGCCAGTGCCTGGCACGGCTCCAGGACGGCGACTTCGACCGGGACATCGCAGGCTACGACACCTCCTGGGATGGCGAGGCCTACGCCACCGTGGGGGGCATGAACTCCAACAATTCCATCCGCGTACCGGACCCCTTCATGCGCGCCCTGGAGAACGACGGCGACTGGGAGCTGAAGCGCCGGGTGGACGGCAAGGTCAGCAAGAAGCTTCGGGCCAAGGACCTCTGGAAGAAGGTGAACAACGCTGCCTGGGCCTGCGCGGATCCGGGCCTCCAATTCGACACCACCATCAACGACTGGCACACCTGCCCGGAGCACGGCCGCATCAACGCGTCGAACCCCTGCTCCGAGTACATGTTCCTGGACGACACGGCCTGCAACCTGGCCTCCCTGAACCTCTGCACCTTCCTCACCGCGGACGGCGGCTTCGACCTGGAGGGCTACCGCCACGGCATCCGCCTCTGGACGATGGTCCTCGAGATCTCGGTGCTCATGGCCCAGTTCCCCTCGGAGGCCATCGCCCAGCTCAGCTACGACTTCCGCACCCTGGGCCTGGGCTACGCCAACCTGGGCGCCATGCTCATGCGCCTGGGCATCCCCTACGACAGCGTGGAAGGCACCCAGTGGTGTGGCGCGCTCACCGCCATCCTGACGGGCGATGCCTACGCGGCTTCGGCGGAGATGGCCGGCGAGCTGGGCCCCTTCCCCAAGTACGCGCCCAATAGGGAGGCCATGCTGCGGGTCATCCGGAACCACCGCCGGGCGGCCTACAACGCGCCGGACAGCGAGTACGAAAACCTTTCCGTGCGGCCCCAGGGCCTGCACGGCACCGGGGTGCCAAAGTCCATCCTGGAGGCGGCCCGGGAGGCCTGGGACCGCGCCCTTCTGCTGGGCGAGCAGCACGGCTACCGCAACGCCCAGACCACGGTGCTGGCGCCCACGGGCACCATCGGCCTGCTCATGGACTGCGACACCACCGGCGTGGAGCCTGACTTCGCCCTGGTGAAGTTCAAGAAGCTGGCCGGGGGCGGCTACTTCAAGCTGGTGAACAGCGCGATCCCGGAAGCGCTCATGCGTCTGGGCTACGCGCCGGACCAGATCAAGGACATCGAGCGCCACGTGGTGGGCTGGCAGGACCTCAACGCCGCCACGCCGGGCATCACCCGGGCGGAGTTCCTGGCCAAGGGCTGGACCGACGAGGAGCTGAACGCCATCGAGGCGAAGCTGCCCACGGCCTTCGATCCGACCTTCGTGCTGCCCATGGAGAAGCTGAACCAGCAGTTCGGCGCGGACCAGGTGAAGGCCTTCCTGGACGCCCTGGCGGGCACCATGACGGTGGAGGGCGCGCCGCACCTCCGGTCGGAGCACCTGCCCATCTTCGATTGCGCCAACCGCTGCGGCCGCACGGGCCAGCGCTTCATCGCGCCCATGGGCCACCTGAAGATGATGGCCTCGGCGCAGCCGTTCCTTTCCGGAGCGATCAGCAAGACCATCAACATGCCCGCGGAAAGCACGGTGAAGGAGATCGCCGAGGTCTACGAGGCGTCCTGGAAGCTGATGCTGAAGGCGGTGGCGCTGTACCGGGACGGCTCGAAGATGAGCCAGGCCATGGCGACGAGCCTGGACCTGCTGGACGGCGCGGAGGCCAGCGAGACGCTGCAGGACGAGGCGTCCAGCAAGCAGGAGAAGGTGGCGGCCATGGCCGCGGCGCAGACCCAGGCCTTGAGCCAGCAGATCATCCGGTCGTACCGCAAGAAGCTGCCGAACCGCCGGGGCGGCTACACCCAGAGCGCGACGGTGGGCGGCACGAAGATGTACCTGCGCACCGGCGAGTACGAGGACGGCCAGCTGGGCGAGATCTTCCTGGACATCCACAAGGAGGGCGCGGCCTTCCGCGCGGTGCTGAACTGCTTCGCCATCGCGGTGAGCATGGGCCTGCAGCACGGCGTGCCCCTCGAGGAGTTCTGCGACGCCTTCCTGTTCACCCGCTTCGAACCCAACGGCTTGGTGCAGGGCAGCGACACCGTGAAGTTCAGCACCAGCATCATCGACTTCGTCTTCCGCGAGCTGGCCATCTCCTACCTCGGACGCTACGAGCTCGCCCAGGTCGAGCCCGAGCAGCTCATGCACCTCACCACCAAGCCCGTGAGCCACGCGCCCGGCCTGGTGAGCGAAGCGCCGGTCGCCGAGGGCGGCATGACCCCCCTCTTCCAGGCTGGCGACATGAGCCAGCCTTCCGCGCCTGCGACGCCTGCACCTGCATTGGTCGCCGTCGGACACCGCACGGTGGCCGGCGCCACCGCCAAGAGCGCGATTCAGGCGGCGCGAGAAAAGGGCTACACCGGCGATCCCTGCCCGGAATGCGGGCATCTCACC
>JBGASS010000265.1:0-4194 GCA_044229555.1 Holophagaceae bacterium | reverse complement strand
GCGCATGGAACCTCCGCAGGGATGATTGATCCTACCAAAAGCGGAAGGGCGGAAGCGCCGCCTCCGCCCTTCAGGAAGCCGGGCCCGCTACTGGAGCTTGAACTCGCCGCGGCGGTTCACGAACCAGCTCTCCTCGTTGCTGCCCAGCACCTTCGGCTTCTCCTTGCCGTAGCTGATGGTGTTGAGGCGGCCTTCGGAAACGCCGAGGCCGATGAGGTAGCGCTGGGCGGCGGTGGCGCGGCGCTCGCCGAGGGAGAGGTTGTACTCCACGGTGCCCCGCTCGTCGCAGTGGCCCTCGACGAGGATGCGCGACGTCGTGTACCGGCGCATGAAGTCGGCGATGGCCTGGAGCTTCGGCTTGTCGGCCTCGCGGATCTCCGAGCGGTCGAAGTCGAAGTTGATGTCCTTGAGGACGAGGGCCGCGGCGCGCTGCATCTCCGCCACGTTGACGGTGGTGACGGCGGTGGCGGTGTCGGCGGGCTTCGTCGGGGCGGTCGTGGTGGTGGCCGTCACCGGGGCGGTCGGCTGGGTCGGCGGCGCGATGGGAGCCTCGTCGGGCTTCTTGCAAGCGAGTCCAGTGGCGAGGGCCAGGGCGGCCGCGGGAAGTAGGAGTCGTGCGCTGCGCATGGCGGGGAGCCTCCGGCGGGAGTGTAGCAACGGGACGTGCAAGGGGTTAACGGAAATTTCCGGCCTTCAGCGGGAACGCGTCCACTTGGGGCTCTGGCAGCCGGTGAGTTCGGTGAGCTTGGTCAACGATTTCCCCGACAGGTCCGTGGTCCAGAGCTGCATGTTGCCGCTGCGGGTGCTGGCGAAGACCAGGCGCCGCTCGTCCGGGGACCAGGCGGGGCCCTCGCTGCTGAAGATCCCGGTGGTGATCTGGTAGGCCTTGCCCTCCCCGAGCTTGTGGACGAAGAGGTCGAACTTCCCCTCGAAGCGGCTGACGTAGGCCACCATGGCGCCGTTGGGGCTCCAGGCCGGGCTGGCGTTGTAGCCGCCTTCCGAGGTGAGCCTGCGCACGTTGGAGCCGTCCTCCTCCATCAGGTACACCTGGGGCCCGCCCTCCCGGTCGGAGGTGAAGGCCACCTGGGTGCCGTTGGGGTTCCAGCTGGGCTCCGTGTTGATGCAGCCGCCGTCGGTGAGGCGCTTCACCCGGCCGCTCTCCACGTCCAGGATCATGATGTCGCTGTTGCCCCGGCGGTCCCCCTGGACGAAGGCGATGCGCTTGCCGTCCGGGCTCCAGAGGGGGCTGTAGCAGTGGCCCTGGGGCGACGCGGTGGTGGGGTAGAGCTTGGCGTGGCCCTGCCCGCGCTTGCGTTCACCCCAGATTTCCGGGGTGCCGCCCTTGTAGGTGATATAGGCCAGGCGCCCGTCCGGGGCGACGGTGGGCGAGAGGGTCAGGCTCCCCCAGCGGGTGAGCTGGAGGAGGCCCGCGCCGTCCCGGTCCACCTGGAAGATCTCCTTGATGCCCGGCGCCGTCTGGCGCACGAAGACCACCCGGGTGGAGGCCACGCCCTTCTCGCCGGTGAGGCGCGCCACCAGGTCGTCCGAGATGGTGTGGGCGATGCGGCGCAGCTGCCCCTCCTTGCCGATGTAGCGCTTGCTGAAGACCGGCTTGCCGGCCTTCACGTCCACCACCTGGATCTCCACGGAGACCTCGTCGCCCTCGCCCTTGGCGGCCTTCGAGGCGAGCAGCCAATCTGTGGCCAGGCGGGCCCAGGCCGGGTAGCTGGCGGCGTCGGTGCTGCCGGGCAGCACACCGGTGATGAGGGCGAAGGGCCCCGCCTCCTCCAGGTCGCGGTTCAGCGGCCCCCGGAAATCCCGGGCCACCAGGTCCTCGGCGAGGCCGGCCACCGCCGGGGGCGCGAGGGCGATGCCGAGCCGGCCGCCCTTCTTGGTTTCGAGCTCGACCTCCACCTGGGTCTTCTGCGGCGGCGCCGGGGGCTTGGGCTGCTGGGCCCCCGGTCCCGCGGTCAGGGGAAAGAGTGCGGCGGCGCAGAGGCCGGCGATCCAGGCGCGCGTCATGAAAGCTCCGAGTGGCCGTGCAAGGGAATGCGCCAGGATAGCAGCGAGGCAGGCGCCCTACTCAGCGAGGCAGGCGCCCTGGGCCGGGTGGCGCAGGGCGCGCAGGCGCGGCGCAGCCGGGACCCGCCGGGCGCCTGAAGGCTGGAGGTTGTTCGGCCCATGCATCACCGGAGCTTTAATGTCCGAGGTTCGGTTCCGGGTTCCCGCTGAAGGCCTCCTGCCGCTCCGCAAGGGCCCCTACGTTTCGAGCCCCGCCCCGCCCCGCCAGGCCCCCGCGGCCAGGAGGGCCAGGAGGATCCCCGCGGCGGGCCAGAGGAGCGTCCAGGGGCTCACCAGGAGGAAGGCCCGTCCGGAGGCCAGCATGGTGCCCCAGGAGGCGAGGTCCGGCGCGAGCCCCACTCCCAGGAAGCTCAGGCCGCCCTCCACCAGGATCACCGCGCCGAGCCCGACGGTGGCCTGGGCCAGCAGCAGGGGCGCCAGGCGGGGCAGGACGTGGCGGAAAAATCGATGGCGGACGGTGGCGCCCATGAGCTGGACCTGGAGCAGGCTCCCGTCCGCCCGCAGGACGTCCAGCCGGTTCAGGGCCAGCCGCGCGTAGGGGATCCACCCGCCGAGGGCGAGGGCCAGCACCAGGCTGCCCAGCCCCGGCCGCAGCAGGGCCAGGAGCAGGAGGGCCAGCAGCGTCGACCGCCCGCAGGCCAGGAGGTCGGCGAGAGCCAAGATGGCGCGCCGGAGGAGGGCGGCGCGGTGGGAGGCCACCGCCAGGGCCAGGCCGAGGGCCCCATGGAAGGCGGTGAGGGCCCCGGCGAGGGTCAGGGACCGCGCCCCCCCCAGCCACCAGCGGCGGAGCAGGTCCCGCCCCAGCTCGTCGGTGCCGAAGGGGTGGGCCAGGCTCGGCCCCTGCAGCCGCGAGGCCAGGTCCACCGCGCCGTCCCCGCCGAAGAGCCAGCCCAGGAGCAGGCCCAGGAAGGCCAGGAGGGGCCAGTGGCGCTTGAGCCTCATCGGACCCTCGGATCCATCAGGGCCTGCAGCCACTCCACCGCCAGCTGGGTGCTGACGTAGGCTCCCGCGCCCCAGAGCACGGCGCCCTGCACCAGGGGCAGGTCCCGGCTGGCGAGGCCGCCCACAAGGAGCTGCCCCAGGCCCGGGAGCGCGAAGATCGTTTCCACCAGCACCGCCCCTCCCAGCAGCCCGCCCAGCTGGAGGCCCAGCACCGTGAGCCAGGGGCCGGAGACCGCCGGCAGGAGCCAGGCCCGCCACCGCCGCGGACCGGGCACGCCGGAAGCGCGCCACCAGCGGATCCCCGGGCTCTCCCGCAGCTCCGCCAGCTGGGTGGAGAGGACCCTCGCCTGATGGCCCGCCAAGGGCACCGCCAGGGTGAAGGCGGGCAGGATCCACGACGCCCAGCCTTGGAGGCCCGCCACCGGTAGGCCCGGCACATGCTGGGCGACGGCCCACAGCAGGAGCGGCCCCAGCACGTAGACCGGCGAGGCGATGGCGGCGGCCTGCAGGGCGCGAACCCCGCCGCCCCGCCCCGCGGCCAGGATCCAGGCCAGGGCCATGGACACCAGCAGGGCCAGGAAGGCGAGCTTCAGGCTCACGGGGAAGCCGGCCCCCAGGATCTCCGCCACCGGCCGGCCGAAGCGCAGGCTGGTGCCCAGGCGGCCGTGCAGCAGGTCCGTGGCGGAGGCCCCGAGGGCGCGCAGGAGGGGCAGGTCGAGGCCCATGAGCTTGCGGAAGGCCGCGACCTCCGCCTCGCTGGCCCATTCCCCGGCGGCGATGCGGGCCGGATCCTCCGGCAGGAGGCGCGGCAGCACCTGGATGAAGAGCCAGACGCCGGCCACGGTGGCGAAGGCGCGGAGGGCGGCGAGGAGGGCGCGCATCCCTTCCCGGGGCCTCAAGCCTCCCGGAAGCCGGCAAGGGCTTCCAGGAGGCGGTGGTTGGCTTCGGGGACCGGCAGGCGCCGCGCTTCCGCGAGGGTGAACCATCCCCAGGCCAGGGACGTGCGGAGGAGCCCCGCTCCCGCCCCCAGGAAGGGATGCAGGACCACCTCGCGCCCGGGGTAGGCGTGGCGGTGGACCTCCAGTGCGTCGAGGCCCTCCGCCTCCCACTCCAGTTCCTCCCGCAGCTCCCGGCGCAGGGCCGCTTCAGGGCTTTCGCCAGGCTGGACCT
>JBGASS010000264.1:0-4220 GCA_044229555.1 Holophagaceae bacterium | reverse complement strand
AGGATCTGGGCGGTGGTCTTGCCCTGGTTCGTCCAGTTGATGAAGTCGCCGCCGGGGATCCAGCTGGGGTTCTGGTCGAGGTAGCCGGGGAAGGTGGCCATCACCTTGGTCGCCCACAGGGCGCGCTGGTTCCAGATCAGCAGGTAGCCGGTGAGGCCGGAGTACATGCCGATGATGAGGAGCAGCAGGGCCACGATGAAGCTGAGCTCATGGCCGCCCTTGTACCCGCCGCTAAACCAGATGCGGTACACGCGGATGGTGGCGAGGATGATGAAGGCGTCCGCACCGTACTTGTGCATGCCGCGGATGATGGCGCCGATGGGGATCTCACCCCACTTCCAGTTGGCCTGCATGCGCTCGATGGACACGAAGGCCTGGCTGGTGTCGGGCACGTAGTAGATCATCAGCAGCACGCCGCTGGCGATCACGAGCATCCACACCCAGTACCACATGCCGCCGATGGCATAGAAGGGGTTGGTCTTGGCCTTCTCGACGTGGGTCTCGTCGAAGAGGTCCATCTTGTCCCAGCGCTCCTTGAACCACTCGATGAAGTTCACGGGGGCGTTGAGGACGCCGTGGTAGACGTGGCCGGCCACGCCACGGCGCGGAAGAAGGCCCTGCAGGACGTTCCAGATCTTGGTCAGCATCGGTCTCCTCCTGCCTCTAACCCACACCGCCGCCTTCGGTATCCGTGATCACGATCTTCGTGCCACGGATGTCGAAGGACATGGTGCGGGGAGGACGGGGCGCGGGTCCGGAGACCACCTTGCCCGGCAGCTTGTCGAAGGGCTTGCCCGCCACGGTCCCCGCGATGGGCTGGGGACGCGTCGGATCGTACACGGAGAGGTGGCACGGGCAGGCGAAAAAGGGGTGGAAGGGCGCCGGGGCCTTGTAGTTGTAGCCGCCCGCGAGCTCTTCCGAGTTGCTGATGAAGTTGAAGGTGCAGCCGAGGTGGGGGCAGATGCGCTGCACCACGACGTAGGCGCCCTTGGGGTCCTTCTTGTCGGTGATGTACTCCTCGGGCAGGCGCACGATGAAGGCCGGGATCTTGGCGCCCTGCCACTTGCGGCTGCTGTACTCCACCGACTTGCGGACGTAGATGAACTCCTTGAAGTCCCAGGGGTTCTTCAGCTCGTCCAGGTCGGCGATCTCCTGCTCGGAGCTGCCGGCGCTGTCCGGCTCGGCCACCATGCTCTTCAGGCCGCCCGCCATGGTGGGCTTGAAGTAGCGCAGGATCACGTGCTGCAGCTCGATGGCGCCGCCGATGATGGGCAGGGCCGTGAGGGTCTTGAGGAGGGTCCGGCGGGTGTTCTCTTGCATCGTCGTCTCCCCTAGTCCTGCTCGTAGGACTTCATGCGCACACCGTCGACGGCCAGCCAGCGCTTCTCGGGCGTGAGCACGCCCTTCCAGGCGGGCATGGCGGACCACTGGTGGACGTACAGTCCCAGGGCGGAACGGCTCATGGTGTTCTGGATGCTCTCGGGAATGGACTTGAACTGGCCCCCCTCCGAGATGCGCCAGTAGAGGAACTCATCCGTCTGTTCCGCCATGGCCTTGCGGTTGTGGAAGTTGAAGGGCGCGGGGGTGATCGTGCGGGAGAGGGGACCGTCACCCTTGCCCATCACGCCGTGGCACACGTTGCAGTTCTGGCCGTAGACATCCCAGGCCTTCTTGTACTGATCCGGCGCCACCCCGGCGATGGAGCGGGACCACACGTAGTAGATGCTGTGCCACACGGGCATGGGATCGTTGGCCGCCACCATCACGTTGCCGCGGTTGTCCTTGAGGTGGTCGATCCAGCCGATGCCGGGCTTCCCGTCGGGGCCCGGGTGGAGCTTGCCAAGGGCCTTGCCGTCCTTGGCCAGGGCCGGGACGAAGGTGTTGCCCTTGGCCACGACGCGATCGCTGCCGTAGGCGATGAGGTTGAACAGCTCCGCGGGGGTGCGCTGGAAGCGCCAGTCACGGCCGGCGAAGTCCGGACCGACCTTGGCCTTCTCCAGGGCGTTGCCGGGTTCGCGGTGCTCGGCCTTGAGGCGCTCGATCACCTCGGGCTTGCCCGCGGCGAGGTCGAGGCGCTCCTGGGCGGTGTACCAGGTGCCGTGGCAGCCGGCGCAGTTCGCCTGATAGAGCGGACGGCCCTTCACGGCCGAGGGGAGGCCGAGGGGATAGGGGGCGTCGGGTTCCACGCCTTCAAGGCCGCCGGGAACGGCGTTCACGGCCTGGATCAGCTCGCCGGCCGGCGCCTTGCCGGCCAGACCTTCACTGGCGCAGCCCAGGCCCAGGAGGCCGAGGGCCAGCACGGCGAGGGAGAGGTTCGAATGGATCTTCTTCATCGAGGCCTCGCTTCCGACTAGGTGCCGCTGGGGCGGATCCAGGAGAGGACGGCCCAGACGAGGATGATCAGGTACAGGAGGACGAGGGCGAAGGGCGCCTTGCCGTGGCCGATGCGGGTCCCGGAGACCTCCTCCATCGGCTCTTCATCGTGGTGCATGGGGTCCTGGCTCATGGGATCCTCACTTCGCGGAAGGCTGAGGGGCGGCGGCGCTGGGCGGCGCACCGGCGTTCGGGGCATCGGAGCCGGCCAGCTTGCCCAGGCCCTTGTTCTGGGAGATGTACTTCAGGAAGGCCGCGAGGTAGAGGCGCTGGTCGGGGGCCAGGGTCAGCTCCCAGCGGGGCATCTGCGTGGCGGGGACGCCGCGGCTGATGCGCCAGTACCAGGTGTCGGTCTTGTAGTTCTGGAACTTGTCCTCCCAGAAGTTGGCGGCCCGCTTGGTCATGCTGGCGCTGGCCCACCCGTGGCCGTTGCCATCGAGGCCGTGGCAGGCAGAGCACTTCTGGTTGTAGATGCCGCGACCCTGGTTCGCGACCACGCGGCGGGCTTCGAGGGCCTTCAGGCCGACCACGTCCGTCGGGAGGACTTCGGGCTCCTTGAAGGAGACTTCCGTCCAGGGGGCCACGTCGGGGTTCTCGGTGCGGGCGTGGTGCAGTTCCTCCTCGTTGGCGAAGGCCTTGGTGGCCAGGGCGTTGAGGGGGGTCTTGGCGTTCTGGGCCTCGTGGGAGGTCCCGTACATGAACTCCTCGATCTCGGCGGTGTACTTGTAGGGGGTCTCGGGGTGCGCCTCGTAATTCTTGAAGGCGATCTCCTCGCGCTCACGCACGCCGTGCTTCCAGTTGGCCACCCACTCCCAGCCGTTGGGCTTCCCTTCCACCGTCACGAAGTCCTTGTTGATCTCGCCCACGATCTTCTCGCCGGGCTGGACCTCGCTGCGGGGGACGGTGCGGATGGTCGGCAGGTCGGGGTTCCAGGTCTTGGTGAAGAAGGCCCACTTCATCTCGCCCGAGTGGACGTCGAGGGCGCGGGTGCCGTTGGGGCCGTTCCCCTGGAGGAAGGCCACCACGTCGGTCATGTCCTGCTTGGAGAGGTAGTCGTAGCGGGGCATGATGCTGCCGGGCTTGAGGCTGCGGGGATCCCGGTGGTGCTGATCGTGGTACTCGTCTGGGAACTTGCCGCCGATGTTCGCCAGATCGGGGCCGCTGCGCTCGGAGCCGAGCAGGTGGCCGTCGTGGTCGTAGAAGTAGTCGCTGGCCTTGCTCTTCACGCCGTGGTCCCAGTCCTGGGGGCGGCTCGCCATGGAGTGGCAGTACCAGCAGCCCTCACGGCGGTACACCGTGCGGCCGCGCTGCTCCTGGGCGGTGTAGTTGCGGAGGTCCTTTGGCTGGGCCGGCTTGAAGGTCCAGCGGGGCACGAGCACCACCACGAAGATGATGGCGCTGAGGATCAGGCCCATCCCGATGGAGGGGTAGAGGTAGTTGGCGCGTTGCGTGGTCATCGTCGAATCCTCAGCTCAGCTCAGTCCTGGGAGTCCATGGCCTCGGCGGGAGCCTCGGAGCCGAACACGGTCATCAGGATGTTGTAGACCAGCAGGACCTGGCCCACGACGATCAGCAGGCCGCTGAACACGCGCAGACCCATGAAGGGGGCCACCTGGACCACGGTGCGGTACACCACGGTGCCCTCTTCCCAGGCGGCGGCCTGGGCGAGGCCGGCCACGGTCAGGGCGATCATCATGATCACGGTGCCGGAGAGGCTCAGCCAGTAGTGGGCGTTGGCGAGGCGGCGGCTGTACCACTGCTTGCCGGTGACGCGGGGGACCACGTAGTAGAGGGCGCCCCAGGCCACGAAGCCGAAGGTGCCGAGCAGGGCGAAGTGGGCGTGGCCC
>JBGASS010000263.1:2455-4644 GCA_044229555.1 Holophagaceae bacterium | reverse complement strand
CGCCAATGGCGAAGTCCTCACCCGGGACTTCGACGGCCAGAGCCCCGAAGAGGTGCGCGGGCGGGTCCTCCTGGAGGGGAGCTTCCCCATCGAGGTGAAGGCCAGTTCCGCCGCCTTCCGGAGCACCAAGACCCTTTCCGCCGATTCCCTCATCCACTTCAACACCGAGTTCCTCGCCCTCCTCAAGGCCGGCATCCCCCTGCTCCAGTCCCTGGAGCTGCTGATGGGCCACGGCCAGGACCCGTTGATGCGCTCCTCCCTGGAAAAGGTCGTGGGCTTCGTGCGGGAGGGCATGGCCTTCTCCGAGGCCCTGGAGCAGGTGGGCACCTTTCCGGCGGTCTACCGCGCCAACGTGGTGGCCGGCGAGCGCAGCGGCACCCTGCCGGACGTCGTGTCGCGGTGGCTGGCCTTCCAGAAGTTCGCCCAAGGGAGCAAGCGCCGCATCGTGGAGGCCCTCTTCTATCCGGGCTTCCTGGTGATGGTGCTCATCCTCTCCATGCTGGTCCTCTTCAACGTGGTGCTGCCCCGCTTCTCCGAGATTTACGCCGGCGGCGGGCAGGAGATGCCCGCCGCCACGCGGATCCTGCTCGGGTTCGGGCAGTTCATGCGCTCCACCCTCTGGCTGCAGGCCGTCCTCGGCATCGGGATCGTCTTCCTGGTCCGATGGATGATCGCCACCGAGGCCGGGCGGCGGCTCTGGGAGCGGGCCCTCCTGGCCCTGCCCAAGTTCGGGACCCTCTACCGCATGTACCATTCCTCGGTCTTCTCGCGGACCCTCAGCGTGCTGCTGAGCGGCGGCATGCCCGTGCTGCAGGCCCTGGAGGTGATCCAGCGCACCACCGCCAGCGAGCGCATGAAGGTGCGCCTCGTCACGGTGCTGGAGGCCGTGCGCGCCGGCAGCAGCCTCCACAGCGCCCTGGACCAGGGCAAGATCCTCGATCCCCTGGCCATCGAGATGTGCCGCGTCGGCGAGCAGAGCTCGGCCCTGCCGGACATGCTCAACCACGTCGCGGACTTCTTCGACCAGAACGTGGAGAAGGCCACCACCGCCGTCACCAACCTCATCGGCCCCATCCTCATCCTCTTCATGGGCCTGATGGTGCTGGGCCTCCTGCTGGCGGTGTACGTGCCGCTCTTCAACGCGGGGAACCTGGTCCGCTAGCCGCCTACTTGTACTTCCGCTTCAGCCAGCGCTGGGGATCCTCGGCCTTGGTCTTGAAGCGGATCTCGAAGCCCAGGCGCGGGCCGTCCACGGTCTGGCCCACGTAGCCGAGGTTCTCGCCGCCCTTGAGGACCTGCCCCTTCTGGACGATGAGGCCCTGGAGGTGGCTGTAGAGGCTGAACCAGCCCCCGCCGTGGTCGAGGATCACCATGGGGCCGTAGCTCTGGTAGTAGTCGGCGAACACGATCTTCCCGTCCGCCACGGCCTGCACGGGCACGCCGGCGGGGGCGTCGATGAGGAGGCCGCTCTGCAGGGTCTTGGTATGGAAGCGGGGATGGACGTGCTCCCCGAAGCCCATGGCCAGGCTGCCGTCCACGGGCTGGGGCAGCTCGCCGCGGAGGGTGGTGAAGGCCACCAGCGCTTCGAAGCTTTCGGATTTCGGGAGGCGCCCCAGGAGGCCCGCGAGCATGCGTTCCAGCTGCAGGGCCTCTTCGGAGAGTTCCGCCTGGACCGCCCGCTGCTGCCGCTCGTCCGCCTGCAGGGTCTCCAGGAAGCCGCGGAGCTTCTCCTCGTTGAGGCGCAGGCTGGCCTGCAGGGCCTCGGAATTCTTCTCGTCCGCCGTCAGCCGGGCCAGGGTGGACTGCAGCTCGGTTTCCCGCTGGGCCAGGTTCCCCTGCAGGTTCTGGACGCCCTGCAGGCGCTTGCGCTGCTGCAGGCGCAGCCAGGCCAGGAGGCGGCCCCGCTGGAGGTAGTCCTCGAAGCTGCGGAAGCTGGCGAGGAAGCCCAGGTCCCCCCAGGGGCCCACGGCCTGCATCCAGCGGACTTGGTGGCGGATGCTGCCCCGCAGCTTGACGATGTCGGCCTTCATGCGGTCCCGCTCCCGGCCCAGGCGGAGGACTTCGGCCTCGGTCTGGTCCCGGCGGAGCCGCGCGCCTTCGCTTTCCGCTTGGGCCCGGTCCCGCTGGAGGGCGATGCCCTGCATCTCCACCAGCACGCCCTTGCGCCGCTTCTTGAGGGAGGCCATCTG
>JBGASS010000263.1:0-2416 GCA_044229555.1 Holophagaceae bacterium | reverse complement strand
GAGGCCATCTGCTGGTCCACCTGGGCCAGGCGCCCCTGCACCTGGGCCAGCCTCGCCTTGATGACGGCGGGGTCCTGGGACGGGGGGTTGGGCGACGATGCCGGCTCCTGGGCCGCCGCGGCGAGCACGGGCAGCAGGAGAAGCCGGGCGGTCCTCACCCCTTCTTACCCTTGGCGGGGAAGGCCAGCAGGATGGCGAGGAGCAGGGCCGGTCCGCCGAGGGCCAGGGGCAGGGAGGTCCAGGAGGGGCCGTCCGCCGGCAGGCCCTGGACGGGGAAGAAATGGCTGGCGTAGGTGAGCACGGTCCCGGTCCGTTCCGAGAAGCCCAGCATGGGCGCGAACTGGCCCACGTAGGCCACCAGCTCGCCGAGGCCCTGCATGACGAAGGCGAGCATCAGGGCGAGCCCGCGGTTGGACTTGAGGAGCCTGGACAGCAGGGTCCCCCAGAGGAGCAGCTGGAGGCCCAGCACGAGGCCCGAGAGGTCCCCGTTGAGCACGCTGCGGTGGAAGGGCGAGCCCGTGAGCTTGGCGCAGACGGCCCAGACCGGGAACATGGCCACCTGGCTCAGGAAGAGGCCGTGGAGGAAAGCGAGGCCCACGCCCATGAAGAGGCCGGCGTAGCGGTCCTTGGCCTGGCTGGAGGCCATCCAGTCGCACATGGGAAAGAACCCGGCGAAGAGGATGACGGCGCTGACCATGGTGTAGGCCACCCGGGCCAGGTTGTCGGCGGTGTAGGCGGTGAGGTCCTCGGTGGCCAGGGGGATGGGGGCGCCGAAGGCCGTCACCGCATTGTCCGCGGAGCGGCTCAGGCCCCCCAGGAGGACGCCCGCCAGGAGGAGCGCGAGCAGGGTCCAGACGATGCGCAGGCGCGAGCTGCCGAAACGGTCCATTCCAATTCTCCAGTAGTGGCCAATTCTACATGGCCCCCATCACCGCCGCCCTTGGGTATGGTGGAGGTTCCGCCTGGAGAAGCCCATGAACGCCGACCTGCTGACCCGCGAGTCCCTCGCCCAGTTCGCTGCCGAACAGCGCGCGGCCTTCGAGGCCGAGCTGAAGACCCTGGTGGAGATCCCCTCCATCAGCGCCGATCCCTCGAAGGCCGGCGACGTGCGCCGCTGCGCCGAGGCCGCGAAGGCCCTCTTCGAGCGCCACGGCGGCCAGGCCGAGATCCTGGAGACCGAGGGCAACCCCTTCATCCACGGCTGGTTCGGCAGCGAACCCGGCCTGCCCACCATCACGGTCTACAACCACATGGACGTGCAGCCCGCCAACGAGCCCGAATGGGTGGCGGATCCCTTCGCCTTCACCGTGGACGGCGACACCTACAAGGGCCAGGGCAGCACCGACGACAAGGGCCCCGCCGTCACCGCCTTCTTCGGCGCCCTGGCGGCACGTCGCGCCGGCGTGCCCCTCAACATCCCGCTTCCTCTGGGAGCTGGAGGAGGAGATCGGCTCGCCCAACTTCGAGAGCGGCCTGAAGGCCACGCCGCCCGGTTCAAGACCAACGCCATCGTGGTGAGCGACACGGTCTGGATCACCCGCGGCAAGCCCAGCACGCCCGCCGGCCTGCGGGGCCTCAAGGGCTTCCGCCTCACCCTGGAGACCGCGGACCACGACCTCCACAGCGGCGTGGTGGGCGGCGCGGCCCGCAACCCTCTCTCCGAGCTCATCGAACTGGTGAGCAAGATGATGGACGGCGACACGGGGAAGGTGAAGATTCCAGGGTTTTATGACGAAGTCGTCCCGCCTTCCGAGGCCGAGCTGGAAGGCTGGCGCAACTCGGGCTTCAGCGTCGAGACCTTCAAGTCCGACCACATGATCAAGGGCATGCGCACGGAGGACCCCATGAAGGTCCTGAAGCGCGTCTGGGGCCGGCCCACCATGGAGATCCACGGCGTCGTCGGCGGCTACACGGGCCCCGGCATCAAGAGCGCCGTGCCCGCCCGCGCCGAAGTGAAGGTGAGCTGCCGTCTGGTGCCGGACATGGACGAGGCCAGCACCATGGCCCGCATCCGCAAGTTCGTGAAGAAGCACAACCCGGACGTCGAGCTCCACGAGGAGCACGGCCTGGCGCCCTTCAAGGGCCACGTCAGCGGGCCCTACGCGGAAGCCATCAAGGACGCCTACCAGTTCGCCTTCGGCGCCACCTGCTCCTTCACCCGGGAAGGCGGCTCCATCGGCGCCGTGAAGACCATGGAGGACGTGCTGGGCTGCGAAGTCTTCTTCCTCGGCCTCAGCCTGCCCAGCCACGGCTACCACGCCCCCAACGAGAACTATGACTGGGAGCAGGCCTCCGGGGGCATCGTGGCCTTCGCCCGCTACTTCCAGACCGTGAGCGGGTTCAAGCGCTAGCCCGTTCCATGGGACCGAAGGCCAGCCCCCTCGCGAAAGGCTGCCTGATCGCGACGGTCGTGGCC
>JBGASS010000262.1:0-4261 GCA_044229555.1 Holophagaceae bacterium | reverse complement strand
CCCGGCTGCGGCTCTTCGGCCAGGCGCTGGGGCGGCTGGAGCTCAGCGGCGGCGGGCGCTTCGGCCTCCTCGCCGTCACCCGCGCCGACCTCGCGGCCTGCGGCGCCACCCACGACGACCTGGACGAGCTGGTCCAGGAGCCCATGAAGCTGGCCGGCATCGAAGTGGGCGCCCTGCTCTACGAGACCCAGGACGGGCGCGTGAAGGCCTCGCTCCGCTCCCGGGAGGCCGTGGACGTGAACGCCGTCTGCCGGCAATTCAAGGGCGGCGGCCATCGCCTGGCCTCCGGCTGCAAGCTGGAGGGAACACTCGAGGCCGCCCGGGCATCCATCCAGGAGGCGGTGCTGTCCAGGATCGCCCTCGACCTCCCGGCTCCGGGGATCGAATAACATTGGAATCCAGGCCAAACCCGGCGCCCATCTTCCGCCGGTTTATTCAGAACGCCATTCTCGCCCCCATCTTCGCCCCCATCCCCGACAGGAACTCCGAATGTCCCCCAAAGACGAAAGCTCGGCCCCGCGCCTGGAGTGCGTCACCAAGTTCGAAACCGAGAGCGTGCCCTTCGTGGCGAAGGCGGACGTCCCCTCCCTCTTCGGCAAGTTCACGGTCTACGGCTTCCTGGAGAAGGCCACCGGCAAGGAGCACATCGCCATCGTCGCGGGCGAGATCGACGCCCGGAAGCGCATCCCCGTGCGCATCCACAGCGAGTGCTGGACCGGCGACGTGCTGGGGAGCCTGAAGTGCGACTGCCGCTCCCAGCTGGAGAGCGCCCTGCGCCACATCGGCCAGACCGGGGGCATCGTCCTTTACCTGCGCCAGGAGGGCCGCGGCATCGGCCTCCTGAACAAGCTCAAGGCCTACGCCCTCCAGGAGGGCGGCATGGACACGGTGGAGGCCAACCACGCCCTGGGCTTCGCCGACGATCTCCGCACCTACGGCACCGCCGTGGAGATGCTGCGCTTCTTCGGCATCCGCAAGGTCTGCCTGCTGACCAACAACCCGAAGAAGATTGCCGCCCTCGAGGACGCCGGCATCGAGGTGCACCGGGAGGCCCACCAGCAGGCCAGCAATCCCCACAACCTGCGCTACCTGAAGACCAAGGCGAAAAAGAGCGGGCACATGCTGAGCTTCCGGGAAGAGGAGCTGTAGGAATCGCCCGTGACGGGTGGCAAAGCGCGCGAAAGCGCGGCGAAGCCGGGACCCGTAGGGCGGTTGAATTCGCGCGGTTTGGAAATTCAGTCCTTCGTCCAGCCCTACCTAAAGCGACGTGATCGCCGCGATCTCCTGGGGGCTCAGGAAGCGCCACTCCCCGGGCTTCAGGGCCGGGTCGGCCAGGGGGCCGAACTGGACGCGGCGCAGCTTGCTCACCGGGTGGCCGATGGCTTCGAACATGCGGCGGATCTGCAGGTTCTTGCCCTCCGTGAGGGTGATGCGCAGCCAGGGGTTGTCGCCCTTCTCGGCGATCTCGATGGAGCAGGGCTTGAGGCGCCGCCCGTCGAGGCGGAAGCCTTCCCGCAGCTCGTCCAGCTGCTCCTTGGTGGGCGTGCGGTGCACCTTGGCCAGGTAGACCTTGGGCACCTCGTGGTCGGGCTTCATGAGGCGGTTGGCGAGGCCGCCGTCGTTGGTCATGAGGAGCAGGCCCTCGGTGTTGAAGTCGAGGCGGCCGACGNNACGGGGTAGACCCGGGTCTCGACGCCGTGGAGCAGCGCCATGACCGTGGGCCGGCCCTCCTCGTCCTTCACCGTGGTGATGTAGCCCTTGGGCTTGTTCAAAAGGATGTACATGGCCCGTTCCCGGGCGATGGGCACGAAGTCCACGGTGATCTCGTCCCGGCGCGGATCCGCGCGCGTGCCCAGCTCGGTGACCAGGACGCCGTTCACGTGGACGCGGCCTTCCAGGATGAGCTCCTCGCACTTGCGCCGGGAATCGATGCCCGCATGGGCCAGGAGCTTCTGGAGACGCTCGCCTTCGGGGGGCCGGGACGCCTTGGCCCGCGCGGGGCCTGGCTTCGGCATGGCAGCGGCGCCGGCCTTCGGTGCAGCCCCGCCCTTCGGTGCAGCCCCGCCCTTCGGCGCGGGGCGGGGACCCGCCGGGCGCAGGGGCCTGCGCACCGCCAGCTTGCGGGGGGCCGGTCCGGTGCCCTGGGACGGCGGGGCGGAGGGGGCTGAGGCGCCGGGACGGGCGGCCGGCTTCGCTTTCGACGCCGCCGGCCTGGGACTGCCGAGGGCCCGGGTGGAGGCCTTGGTCGTGCGGACCGGCCCGGAGGCGGGAGCCGCCGAGGGGTTCGCAGGCCGGGCGGGCTTCGAAGGCTTGCCGGTCCTGGATGGACGCGCGGGACCGCGCTTGAAGGAAGGCTTACCGGCCATTGGGATCTCCTTGGCGTCTCCCGACGCGAACCTTCAAGTATGCCCCTCAGGGCACCTCGATGCGAGGCGAGCTTTCCTCCTGGAACCACGGGTGCTGCCGGTAATCCTCCAGGACCCGCTCCAGGGCCACCTTCACGCAGACCATGAGGGGCACCGCGAAGAGCAGGCCGAGCACGCCGAACCAGTGGCCGAACGCGATGAGGGCGAGGAGCACCTCCAGGGGATGGAGCTTGCTGGCCCGGCCAACCCACACGGGGGTGAGGTAGAGGGCCTCGACCTTCTGCACCGCGGCGAAGACCAGGGCGATGAGGAGCAGCCGGCCGCCGCCGCCGCCTTCGATGCCCGCGAGGACCAGGGCGGGGATCAGGCCCACCACGTAGGGCGAGTAGGGGATCAGGTTGAAGGCCCCGGACACCAGGCCAAGGATCCAGGCGTAGGGCACCCCCAGGGCGAAAAGAGCGGCGCCCTGGAGCAGGCTCATCACCGCCGCGACGGCGATTTGCCCGCGGATGTAGCCGCCCAGCCGCTCGTTGATCTCCGCGGCCACCCCCTTGGCCCGGCCGCGGTGGCGGGGCGGGATCAGGGCTTCGAGGGAGGCCAGCATGCCCGGCCCGTCTTCCAGCAGGTGGTAGAGGATGAGGGGCACGAGAATGAGCTCCAGCAGGCTCAGGAAGAGGCCCAGCACATCCTTCGAGAAGGAGAGGAGGCCGCCGAAGGCCGCCGCCAGGTCCGCCTCGCCGAGGGCTTTCCGGATCCGCTCGGCCCATTCCGGGTGGGCGCTGAACAGAGGTTCAAGCCGGGCGTCCAGCTTGACCTTCCAGCCGGGCAGGGACCCTACCAGCCGCAGGATCTGGTCCTGCAGGAAGGGCAGGGTCCAGAGCAGCAGGGCGCCGGCGACGCCGACGGTGAGGAGCAGGACGAGGGCCACCGCCCGGTGGCGGGGCATGCGCGTCTCCAGCCGCGCCACCAGCGGGCCCAGGAGGTAGGCGAGGGTCATCGCCACGAAGAAGGGCATCAGGGCCCCGCGCAGCAGCCAGACGGCCACCAGGGCGCCGAGGGCCAGGGCGGCATAGCGCAGGGGCAGGCCGCCGAGGAACGTGCGATCCGGCCGGTCGTTCACGATCCGGACTCCCCGCTGCCGCCGGGCTCGAGGTTCGTGCGGTGGTAGTAGTGGATCCCCGACGCCAGCACGAAGGCTGCCATGGCGTAGTAGACCCAGGGGACCGCCCAGCGCTGCCACGACCCGGGCCCCAGGTCTCCCTGGGCATTGACGAGCAGGCCGATGCCGAGGGCCACGATCTCCGCGCCGGTGGTGAACTTGCCCAGCAGGCTGGGGCGACGGTCCAGCTGCTCGTCCTTGAGCCAGGCCACGAGGCCCACCAGGGAGATCACCACGTCCCGGCTGATGGAGAGGATGGCCACCCAGGCGGGGATGGGCATGCGGAGGTGGTCCTTGGGCAGGGCCATGAGGATGAACGCGGTGGTCATCAGCAGCTTGTCCGCCGCCGGGTCCAGGATCGCGCCGAGGCGGCTGCGCTGGTTGAAGCGCCGCGCGATCCAGCCGTCCAGCAGGTCCGTCAGGCCCGCCGCGACGAAGAGGATGAGGGCCTCCCACAGGTGCCCGTACCACACCGCGATGGCGAAGAAGGGGATCGCGAGGATCCTGAGCAGCGTCAGGGCATTGGGAAGGGTCATGGGCAGCCCTGATTGTACCTGTGATCCCGGTCCCTCCTTTTGCCGTTGTTCCCCGCCGCAGGGGGCTTAGACTGGAGGTCCGGTGTTGAGACAATGACTCAGAATCAGCCTTTCGAAGTGCCCGCTCCAGCCCCTGCGCTGGACCTCAGGCCCCTCAGCGAGCTCGTCCCCGGGCAGGAGGCCATCGTGGCGAAGCTCAT
>JBGASS010000261.1:0-4274 GCA_044229555.1 Holophagaceae bacterium | reverse complement strand
CCGAACCAGGCGCGGACCCGGCCCGCCAGGCTGCTGAAGAGGAAGCCGAGGGTGCGCAGCAGGCGGGGGATGAAGAAGGCCATGAAGACCAGGAGGGCCAGCAGCACCGCGGTGGCGATGGCCGGGTAGCGGTAGGCCAGGGAGAGCAGGGCCACCACGCCCAGGTCCTCCGCCACGCTGATGGCCGCGTGGGTGGCGGGCTCCGGGGCGGCGTGGGCGGCGAGGCGGAAGCCCATCTTGGTGCCGTGGGTGGAGAGGGCGATGGTGCCGCCCGCCAGCATGGCGATGACCTTCACCACGGGTGGCAGGTCCCCGGCGGCGGCCAGGGCCAGCAGGGCGCCCCCCACGGGCCGCACCACCGTGTGGATGAAGTCCCAGATGATGGTGACGAAGGGGACCTTGTCGGCGAAGAACTCCACCAGGTAGAGCACCCCCGCGGCGATGAGCACCGCCGGGTGGCCCAGGATGGACAGCTCCCCGGGCAGGCCCGTGACCCAGTGGTAGCGCACGCAAAGCCCGGTCACCAGGACGCCGAGGTAGAGGTTCACCCCCGACGCGAAGCTCAGGCCGAGGATGGACGCGAGGTGGACGAGGGGCGACATGGGGCCTCCGGGAGGCGGAAACGTCGAAGGCTAGGGCCTCCGCGGGTCTCGGTCAACCGAGGGAAATCCGTGCCCCGCCTTCGGGAATGACGCAACCCCCTGGGCAGGGGCTCAGACCTCGCGGATCCAGCCCCCGAGGAAGGTGCCGAGGGCCCCGGCCGCGGGCAGCCCGAAGCCGTACCAGGAGGGCATGCCGCCCTGCTTGGGCTGCAGGGCGTAGGCGAGGCCGGCGGCGAGGGCGAGGCAGGCCAGGACGTTGGCGGGGCCCCGGTGGCGGGCGACCAGGGTGGCCAGGATGCCCCCGCCGATGGAGGCGAGGAACAGGGCCACCACGTTGCCCAGGGCCGCCACGAAGAGGGGCCCCTTCGGGCCTGCGAAGGTCCGCACCAGCACGCCGGCCACAGGGTCGAGGACGAGGGACAGGAGGGCGACGGCGGCGCAGCCGAGGACCACCGCCAGGATCTTGCGCACCATGGAAGCTCCGGATCTCCCCGCCATCCTAGCGGAGCCCTCCGGGCCTTTCATTCCGTCAGGCCGGGAGGACTTCCTGGCTCCGGGAAGGGCGGAAGTGGTTGGATGAAGGGAGGAGGCCCCCATGTCCCTCAGCCCCGCCGAACGGAACGCCTTCCTCGACCGCTACGAAGCCGGTCCCGCCCTACTCCGGCAGGCCTGGTCCGAAGTGCCAGCCGCGGCCCGGACCTGGCGGCCCGCGGAAGGTAAATGGAGCGCCCACGAGGTGGTGGTCCACTGCGCCGATTCGGAGACCTACGGCGCCACCCGCATCCGGCTGGTGCTGGCGGAGGCGGAGCCCCTGGTCGTCGGCTACGACGAGAACGCCTGGGCCCGGACCTTCGACTACCACGCCTGCGACGTGGAGCTCGCCTTCCGCGCCATCGAGGCCGTGCGCTCCAACACGGCGGCCATGCTGCGCCGGCTGCCGGACCAGGCCTGGGGCCGGAGCGGCCGCCACTCCCATTCCGGCCCCTACACGGACGGCGACTGGCTGCGGATCTACGCGGAGCACCTGGAGGTCCACGCGGCGCAGCTCCAGCGGAACCTGGCGGCCTGGAAGGCCCGGGCCTGAGGCCGGCGGACAGGGCCGCAGCGCGGCCCTGTCCGGTACTTCCCGATTCACTCGACGCTGAGGTCGGGCCAGCAGCCCTCCTCCGACACGGCCCGGCGGCCCCCCGGCGCAGCCGCGGCGGGGGAGACGCCGGCCTTGGGATCCAGGATCCGGCTGATCTGATCCCTGAGGTCCTCGAGATGGGCGCGGGTGCCGCGGTCGGCGGTGGCCGCCAGCTTTGCGGCCGCCTGGGCCTGGAGGGCCCGCAGCTCGGCCCGCAGCGCCCCGCGGGTGTCGTCGGGGAGGGCGGGCGCGATCTGGATGAAGGCGGCGAACTGGGGCGGGATCACCGGCGCCGGGGTGTTGAGGCGCTCGTCGACGAGCTCCAGGTAGGCGCGCTGCAGGTTGCGGCGGGCGGGCTCGACCTTGGGCGCGGGGGCGCCGAGCTCGCCGAAGAGGCCGGCGCGGAGGTCGCCGAGCATTTCCGGGAGGCGGTAGGCCTGGTCGCCCAGGAGGGCTTCCTGCTCCTGGAGGCGCAGGGTGCGGCCCCGGTCCAGCAGGGCCCGCAGGACGCCGCGCTGGGCGTTCAAGAGCTGGCGGCTGCCCTCCGCCGGAGCAAGGCGCGACACGATGCCCGGCGCCAGGATCCAGGACGGCGTCCTGAAGACCGTCTCGTTGAGGAACTTCACCGCTTCCTTCTGGCGCCCCTTGGCAACGGGCTTGAAGACTTCGCCGCCCTGGCCCTGGTGCTTGTTCTGGCTGTCGTAGCCGCCGACGATCGCCGCCACGTGCCCCAGCTCCCGGGACCACTGGCCCCACACGCTGCCGTAGAGATGTTGCAGGGTCTCGTCGCTCTCCCCGGCCTTCGCCACCGCGGCGGGGAGCATGGCGATCACCCGCTGCAGGTTCTTCGTGCCGAGGCCCGTGGCCTTCACCGCGTCCGCGTCCCCCACGGCCTCCGTGTTGTCGCCGGGATCGCTGCCCGCCGCCCGCGGGGTGCTGAAGCGCAGCCAGGGCTTGGCGTCCTGTTCCCTCGCCCAGGCGTCCAGGGTGGGCTTCTCGCTTTCCGCGTCCTGGGCGCCGGGGATGGGCTGGTAGCCCCACTTCACGGCGAAGACGTCGTAGGGGCCGACCTTGGGGCGCAGCAGCCCGGGATCGAGGCCATCCTCGGGCTGGGCCACGTAGTTGAAGCGGCTGTAGTCCATGAGGGTGGCCACGTGGCCCATCTCCTTCAGCCATTCCTTGTCGCGGAGCTTCTCGATGGGATAGGTGCTCGAGGATTTCATGTTGTGGGGGAAGCCCAGGGAGTGGCCGCACTCGTGGGTGACCACGTAGGCGATGAGGTCGCCCATGAGGTCGTCGGGCAGGGGCAGTTTCAAAGCGCGCTTGTCCAGGGGGCCCACTTGGGTGAAGTACCAGTCGCGCTGGAGCTGGAGGATGTTGTGGTACATCACGATGTCGGCGTTGAGGATCTCGCCGCTGCGGGGATCGCTGATGTGGGGCCCGTAGGCGTTGGCGATGGGGGAGGGCACCCAGCGGATGATGGAGTAGCGCACGTCCTCGGGATCGAATTCGGGATCCTCCTCCTTCGTGGGGAAGGGCCGGGCCTGGACGGCGTTCCTGAAGCCCGCGGCCTCGAAGGCGGCGTTCCAGGCCTCCACGCCCTTCTTCACGTAGGGGGCCCACTGGGCCGGCGTCGCCTGGTCGATGTACCAGACGATGGGCTTCACGGGCTCGCTGACGGCGGCGGCGGGGTCCTTCTTCTCCAGGCGCCAGCGGGTGATGAGGCGCTGGCGCAGGGACTCGTGCTCCATCGAGCCGTAGTCCACGCGGCTCACGCTGAAGAAGCCCACCCGGTCGTCGTGGAAGCGGGGGCGCATGGGCGCGTCGGGCAGTTTCACGAACGCGTAGGCCATGCCCACGGTGCCGCTGCGGGGCGGCGGCTGCGGGGCGCCCGGCGTGGGGGCGCCGCCGAAGGGGCTGGCGGTGATGGTGTAGGTGTGCACCGCGTCCACCCGCACGTTGGCGGGGAAGGCCCGGGCGTGGTCCACGTAGCTGCGGGCGGCGTCGAGGGCGGCGGCGTTGAGGAGCTGGCGCGCGCTGAACTCGCCCACCTCGGAGGTGAAGAGGCGGCCCGCGTCGATGACCGGCGCGCCGTCCTTGCCGTAGGCCTCCACGTTGAAGGCCATCAGGATGGTGTCCCGCTGGGAGGCCCGCACCGCCGGCGCGATGGGCTTGGCGGGATCGCTCACGTAGGCGTGGGAGACGGCCTGGAGGTAGACCTTGTGGTCCTTCAGGGTCCAGCGGACCACCTCCTCGTTGAGCTCCTTGCCCGCGTGGTCCACCCCCATGGGCACCTGGGTCGCGGTGGCCACCAGCAGGAACTCGCGATTCAGCCGCTCCTTCGGGATCTCGAAGAAGAGCTTCGCCTTCACCTGGTGCACCTTGAAGAGGCCGTCCTGGGTCTTGGCCTCGGTGGTGATGACCTTGTCGTAGGGCTTGGGCTCCGGCGCTTCGCCGGCCCCCGGCTGGCCGGGCCGGATCGGGCCCGCGCCGCCGGTGGGCTGGGGCGCGGGGGCCTGGGGTGTCGGGGCCTGGGGTGTGGGAGA
>JBGASS010000260.1:0-4276 GCA_044229555.1 Holophagaceae bacterium | reverse complement strand
CTCCCCTTGCCGGACGGTCGCGAGGACGTTCCGCCCGTCCTTGGTGAAGCGGCCGCGGGTGGGGTACCAGCCCGGGAGGCCCACGTCCCGGGGCTCGCCGAGGCCCGTGGGGACGATGCGGAGCTTCGGATGCTCGCCGGGCACGAAGATCAGGGCGGCGTCCCCGGCGGGATTCAGGTCCTGGGGGATGCCTGGGGCGAGGATCTTCGGGGGGGCGTTGTCGAAGCCGCGGAGCAGGGGGCGGTAGCGGTTGGCGTCGCCGCCGCCGGTCTCGAAGAGCAGGGCCACGGAGCCCTCCCGGGAGAAGCCGGAGATGTAGGTGTTCTCCTGCCACCCCAGGTCCAGGCTCCGCCCCCCGATGCGCACCTCCGAAGAGGTGGTGTACAGTTCCCGCTCCAGCAGCAGGCGCCCTTCAGAAGAGAGGTCGTGGATCAGCGAGGGCGTGGCGTCCTGGGTGACCACCCGCACGCGGCCCTCCAGATCCACGGCCCGCAGGCCGGTCCGGGTGGCGAAATAAAGCTCCCGGCCGTCCCGGGACCAGACGAGGTACTCGTCCCAGACCGATTCCCCAGGGTCCAAGTTCCGCCGCTTCCCGGCGCGGTCCACCAGCGCGATGCCCCGCTTCGCGCTGCTGCCGCCTTCGGTGCCCACGGCCCCGAGGGGCGTGCTCGCATGGACGAAGGCCACCCGCCCGCCATCCGGCGAAATGCGGGGCGCGCCGAGCACCTCGCTGCTGGTGGTCATCAGCCGCGTGCCCAGGGGATAGTCCAGGTGCTGGGGTCCGCCCTCCTCGTTCTGGAAAATGACGGCGAGGGTCTGGCCGTCCGGGGCGAAGTCGGCGCCCTTGACGCGGCCCAAGACTTCCCGGGGCGTTCCGCCGTCGAGGCTGGCCAGGGCCAGGGTGCCCAGGCTGGCGGAGGTGCCGGTCCACTGCTTCGGCTTCAGGAGGATGAGCAGTTCCCCTTTCCCGTTCACCGCCATAAGGTCGGCCCGGGGCAGGCCGATGGCGCGCACGCCGGAGCCGTCCGCCCGGGACATGAAGATCTCGCTGGGATGGCCGTCCCAGGCGGCGGAGTAGACGAGATTCTGGCCGTCCGGGGTGAAGCGGGCCCGCAGGACATTGCCCCGGCGGAAGGTGACCTGCTTGAAGGTCAGCCGGGGCTTCGCGCTGCGGCCCAGCCACCACGCCCCGGCCAGGGCGGGCAGGAGGAGCAGGCCCAGGCCCCAGGGCCAGAGGCGCGCCGGCCGCGGCCGCCGGCCCGGCGAGGCGGCGGATTCCATGGACTGGCCGGTGGCGGATTCGAGGGCGAAGGCCAGGTCGTGGGCGTCGTGGAAGCGGCGCTCCGGGACCTTCTCCAGGCAGTGGTCCAGGATGCGCCGCAGGCCCGGCGGGATGGGCTTGCTGCTGCCTTCCAGGTCCGGAGGATCCTCCTTCAGGATCGCCGCGATGGTCTCGGCGGCGGTGGGCCGCGCGAAGGCGCGCCGGCCCGTGAGCATCTCGAAGAGCACGACGCCGAAACTGAAGATGTCGCTGCGGGCGTCCACCCCTTCGCCCCGAACCTGCTCGGGGCTCATGTAGCCCATGGTGCCGAGGATCAGCCCCCGCTGGGTGTGGATGGACTGGACCTGCCCCAGGGCCTCGGTGTCGAGGGAGGACTGGGACACGCTCCGCGCCGTCGGGGCCGGCTTGGCCAGGCCGAAGTCGAGGATCTTGAGGCGGCCGTCAGCGGTGATCCAGAGGTTGTCGGGCTTGAGATCCCGGTGGATGAGGCTCTTGTCGTGGGCCGCGGCGAGACCCCGGGCCATTTGGACCGCCAGTTCGATGGCTGCCCGGGGCGGCAGGGGCCCGTGCACGAGGCGGTCACGGAGGGTCTCCCCCTCCAGCAGCTCCATCACGGCGAAGGCGATCCCGCCGCTGGCGCCGGTGTCGAAGATCGAGAGGATGTTGGGATGGTTCAGGGCCGCCACGGCCTTGGCCTCCCGGTCGAAGCGGGCCAGGGCGTCGGGATTGCTCGAGAGCTGCTCGGGCAGGACCTTCACCGCCACGAAGCGGTCCAGCCGGGTGTCCAAGGCCTTCCACACCTCGCCCATGCCCCCGGCGCCCAGGGGCGACAGGACCTCGTAGGGGCCGAGCCTCGTGCCGGGAGCGAGGGTCATTTCAGGCCTTCCGCGATGAGCAGGTCGGACACGTCCACCAGCCCCGTGGTGAAGGCCACGGTCTTCCCGTCCCGGCTGGCCTTGGCGGCGCGGATGCGCACCGCGCCGGTGGGATCCGGGGGGGCGAGCTCCATCCACAGGGTGCGCTGGCCGCTCTTCAGGTCCAGGCGGTCCAGGCGCAGGCGGGCGGAATCCACCGCGTGGGCGATGCGCAGCTCGCCGCTGGCGCTCCAGCCCACGAGGTAGTCGCCTTCCTCCAGGCTGCCGGCGGCGAGGACCGCGGGACCGCCGGTCACCGGGGCCAGCATCAGGCGGCGGTGGTCGTCCAGCGCCACGAAGGCCTTCCCGTCGGGGGTGATCTCCTCGAAGCGGGGCAGGGGGGAGCCGATCATGCGGCCGGGGCGTCCGTTGAGGGGGAATTCCAGGATCCGCGTGGGGCCCTCGCCCTGCCGGCCCGTGGCGTAGACGCAGGCGCCGTCGGGGGCGAAGGCGCCGTCCAGGAGGTCCCAGCCCTCCAGCGCGAGGTCCTTGGGAACCCCCGCGCCGGTGGGGACGATGCGCAGCCGCGCGGGCTTGCCGGGGAGCTGGATGAGGACCTGCTGGGCGTCTGGGCTGAGGGCCAGGGGCACGCCGGCCTCCAGGAGCTTGGGGGGGCTGCCGTCGGTGCGCCTCAGCAGGGGCTGGCCCGCGGGGCCGGAGCGCCCGCCGCTCTCGTCCATCAGGGCCCATTCGCCATCCCGGGACAGGTCCACCAGGCGCGTGAACTCCTGCCAGCCCAGGCTGGTGTCCCGCCCCTCCCGGCGCACCAGGGAGATCCGCCGGATCACCTCCCGCTCCACCAGCATGCGGCCCGTGGCGGAGACGTGGTGGATGGCGGAAAGGGTGGAATCCGCGTGGAGGCGCCGGGCCTCCCCGTCGAGGCCCACGGCGATGAGGGCTTCGCCGTCCACCATGTAGATGCAGCTCCCGTCCGGCGCCCAGGCCAGGTCGGCCTCGCTGCTCCGCGCCGCCCGGTAGAGGGTGCGCCGGCGGCCTTCGCCGTCCACCACCACCAGGGCCGCGGAACCTGGATCGTTGACCGCCAGGGCCACGAGGTCCCCCTTCGGGGAGACGCGGATGGAGGTCAGGGGCACGCCCGGGGATTCCATGAGCTTGCGGCCGAGGGGGTAGTCCAGCTGGAAGGGGCCGCCCTCGCTGGCCTGGTAGGCCGCGGCGACCTGCTTGCCGTCGGGTCCGTAGTCCGCGCCCCAGACCCGTTCCAGCAGCTCCCGCGGCGCGCCGCCGTCGAGGGTGGCCTGGGCCAGGGTCCCGGCCCCGGCGGTGGTGGCGGTGAGGGCGCCGGGCTTCAGGATCACCAGGAGGTCTCCCTTGGCGTTCACCGCCTGGACCGTCGCGCCGGCGATGCCGAGGGCGCGGCTGCCCGAGCCGTCCGCCCGCGCCAGGAAGATCTCGCCCGGGCGTCCGTCCCAGGCGGCGGCGTAGACGACGTTCTGCCCGTCGGGGGTGAAGCGCGCGTGGAGCACGTTGCCCCGGCGGAAGGTGATGCGCTTGAAGGTGGGCAGGGGCCGCTGCAGGGCGTGGTGGACCCACGCCGCCCCCAGTCCGGCTCCGGCGAGGAGGAGGGCCGCGCCCAGAAGGGCCGCGCGGAGCCGGGACCGGGAGGCCTGGGAGCGCAGGGCCGGCCGCGGGGCGGAGAGCGCGGGATCCCGGGTGGTGCTGACGCTGGATTCCAGGGCGAAGGCCAGGTCCTGGGCGCTCTGGAAGCGCCGGACGGGGTTCTTGTCCAGGCAATGCTGCAGGATGCGGCGCAGGCCCGGGGAGAGGTCCGTGCCCTCCAGGTCCAGCTCCGCGTGGAGGATGGCGTGGAGCACGTCCACGGCGGTGGTGCCCTCGAAGGGCCGGTGCCCCGAGAGCAGCTCGTAGAGGAGGCAGCCGAAGGAGAAGATGTCGGACCGGGCGTCCGCGGGCTCGCCCCGGGCCTGCTCCGGGCTCATGTAGCCCACGGTGCCCAGCATGGCGCCCTCCACCGTGCCCGGAGCCGCGGTGGTGGCCCGGGTGGCGCCGTCGCCCTGCGCCAGGGTGCCGTGGGTCTTGGCGAGGCCGAAGTCCAGCAGCTTCA
>JBGASS010000259.1:0-4288 GCA_044229555.1 Holophagaceae bacterium | reverse complement strand
AGGGCCGGGAGGAATCCTGGGTGCGCCTCCCGGCGGGATGAGCGTATGAGCGGGTCGACGATTCCCGACGGCGAGACGCCCTCATCCTGGCTCGCTGCGCTCGCGTTGCGCCTTCGCCAATCGCGGCCAAGGGGCGGCCACGATTGACTCATACTAATTCGCGTTCAATGGAATAGAAGTAATCCACTTGAAGCCCGTCAGGCTCTGGGTGCGTTGGTGGTCGGATTCGAGGACTCGGATGCCTTGGCAGAGGGTATTCACGACAGCCCTCATGTCATTGAACACCGTGTTGGCGAACCAGCCCTCCCGCAGTGCCTTCCAGAGGTGTTCAGCCGGGTTCAGCTCGGGGCTGTAGGGCGGTAGGAACACGATCCGCATATTGGCCGGGACCTCCAAGGCCTCGGCGATGTGCCATCCCGCCTGGTCCATGACCATGACGATGAAGTCATCAGGGTGTCGGCCTGCCACCAGCGCGAGGAACAGCGACATGGTCTCCGCATTGACGAAAGGGAGCACCAGGCTGTCCATCTCGCCGTCGTGAGGGCTGACGGCACTGAATGCGTATGCGTACTGGCGCACCAGGCGGGCGCCAACAACAGGTCGGACCCCCTTAGCTGTCCAACATTTACGAGGGCTGCCCAGCAGTCCAAACCGGCCTTCGTCCTGGAACATCAGTCGGACGGGCCGGCCTGTCTCAGCCTGGCGTTCAACTTCTTCCTGGATCTCGTTTTCGAGTTTTTTTAAAGGCGGCCTGCGCCGCCGGATCAGCCTTGGGGTGCCTTGGGCGGGGCACGATCTTCCGCCAGCCCTGGCGCTCCAACATGCGGTAGATCGTGCTCTTGGCCACGGCGCAGCCCGCCTTGGCCTCGAAGGCAGCCTTGATCTCTGTGGCGTTGAGCAGGCCCCCCGCCTCGGCTTTGGCCAGGAATGGACGCAGAAAGTCCACCTCCTCCTCGGCGGTCAGGTACTGATTTCGACGCCCCCCTTTTCGCTTGAGCTCGAAGATGGCGTCACCATCCTTGGCCCACTGGGAATGGATGTTGTGGACCGTGGTGGTGGACCACCCGAGTAGTTTCGCGATCTCAGAGGCGGTGCTGCCCAATGTGGCGCGGATGAGCACGCATTGGATGCGCTGGAACTCAGGGCGGCCTTTGGCCTTCTTGAGTCGCTCAGCCAGAGATTCGATGGTTGCGCGGTCGGGGGAGACGAGTGTTTTCATTCCAGCTCCTTGGGGCTGGAATCAATATACGTTCTACTCTATTGAACGCAACTTAGTATCAGGCGCTCTTGTTGACTGCCTCAGGCTGTTCGCCTCGAACATGTTTTTCGGATGATCGGATGATCGGATGATCGGATGATCGGATCGGCCTGGTGGGACACGGGCCCCTCACTCGAACAACGGCCCGGCGCTGGGCTTGAGCCCCAGATACGCCCAGGCCCGCTCCGTGGCCTTTCGGCCCTGCAGTGTCCGGTCCAGGAAGCCGATCTGCATGAGGTAGGGCTCCACCAGGTCCTCGAGGCTTTCGCCTTCGACTTCCCCCAGGGCCGCCGCGAGGGTCCGGATGCCCACGGGGCCGCCGCGGAACTTGTCGCAGAGCGCCTCCAGGTAGGCGCGGTCGAGGCCGTCGAGGCCCAGTTCGTCCACTTCATGGAGGGCCAGGCAGGCTTCCGCGTTGGCGGCGTCGATGACGCCCTGGCCCTTCACTTCCGCGTAGTCCCGGCAGCGGCGCAGGAGGCGGTTGGCGATGCGGGGGGTGCCCCGGGAGCGCCGGGCGATGGCCTCGGCGCCCTCGTCCTCGATGGGGATCTTCAGCACGTTGGCGCTGCGGTGGGCGATCACCTCCAGCTCGGCGCGGGTGTAGTAGTCCAGGCGGTGCACCATGCCGAAGCGGTCGTGGAGGGGTTTGGAGAGCAGCCCGGCCCGGGTCGTGGCGCCCACGAGGGTGAAGGGGCGCAGGTCGACCTTGAGGGTCTGGGCGCTGGGGCCCTGGCCGATGAGGATGTCCAGCTTGCGGTCCTCCATGGCGGTGTAGAGCAGCTCCTCGATGGGGGCCGGCAGGCGGTGGATCTCGTCGAGGAAGAGGAATTCGCCCTCCTCCAGGTTGGTGAGGATGGCCGCCAGGTCGCCCTTCTTCTCCAGGGCCGGGGCCTGGATCACCTTGCAGGGGGCGCCCATCTCGTTGGCCAGCACGTGGGCCAGGGTGGTCTTGCCCAGGCCCGGCGGGCCGAAGAGCAGCACGTGGTCCAGCACCTCCCCGCGCTTGAGGGCGGCCTGGAGCGCGATGTCCAGCCGGGCCTTCACCTTCTCCTGGCCGATGTACTCCCCCAGGCGCTGGGGGCGCAGGGAGAATTCGAAGGCTTCCTCCCCGCTCGCGGGATCCAGGTCGGGATGGCGGCGGGGCTCCATGGCTCAAGTGTATTTTCGATTGGGCCCTTCCGATTTGCGTTTTCTGCGCCGGATGGGAATTCGCAGGAAAGGCCGGACCTTGCTACCGTGGAACACCCTTTCCGGGAACCCCGATGCCTGAGCGCCATTTTCTGCTGATCCGCGACCGCCACGGCTTCGAGCGCTCCGTGCCCATCAACCGCACGGTGACCCTCGGCCGGCAGAGCCACTGCGACATCGTGCTGAGCGACAGCATGGTGAGCCGGACCCACCTGAAGATCGAGAACCTCAGCGGCGAGTGGTTCGCCGAGGACCTGAGCAGCTCCCACGGCACCTTCCTGCAGTACGAGCGCCTCGCCCGCTCCAAGTGGGAGCCCGGCGCCACCCTGCGCATCGCCGACGGGGCCTACTTCCTCACCCTCAAGCGGGAAAGCAGCACCACCTCCGAGATCCACCTCCAGGCCATCCTCCAGACCGCCCAGCTGCTGGCCGAGGACGTGGACCTGGACGAAGTGCTGGAGCAGTCCCTGGAGCGCCTGCTGGCCATCTCCAACACGGACCGGGGCTTCATCATGCTGCTGGAGGGCGGCGAGCTGACGCCCAAGGTCCAGCGCAACCTGGGCAAGGAGCTGGTGCGCGACATCCAGCTGTCCATGTCCACGGTGCACGCGGTCTTCGAGAAGGGCGACCCCATCTGGATCCACAATGTGGGCGCCGACGAGAAGCTGAGCAGCCACCAGAGCATCCTCGACCTCCAGCTCAAGACCATCCTCTGCCTGCCCCTGGTGATCCAGGGCCGCCGGACGGGGGTCGTCTACCTGGACAGCCGGCGCATCATCACCGAGCCCGTGGACCGGCCCACCTTCGAGGCCATCGTCAGCCTCTGCGCCATCGCCATCGAGCGCACGCGGCTCTCCGAGGACAACCTGCGCAACCAGGTGCTCGCCACCGTGGGCCAGGTGGCCAGCTCCATCGTCCACGACTTCAAGAACGCCCTCTTCGTCGTGCGGGGCCACGCCGAGCTGCTGGAGGTGGTCTCCTCGGACGCCAAGATCCACCATCACAGCCAGGCCATCCTGGAGGCGGTGGAGCGCCTCAGCTCCCTCAGCATGGACGTGCTGGACTACGCCAAGGTCCGCGAGCCCCACCGCCGCAACCTCGAGATGGGCCCCTACCTCACGGGCATCGTGGAGCCCCTCAAGCAGCGGGCCAAGGAGCTGGGGGTCACCCTGGAGACTGATGGCACGCCCTGCACCGCCAACCTGGACCCCAACCGCTTCACCCGCGTGGTGGAAAACCTCCTGGCCAACGCCCTGGACGCCACCGCCGAAACCCAGGGGCAGGTGCTGCTGGCCTGGGAACGGGTCACCGGCGGCGTGCAGGTGCGGGTGAAGGACACGGGCAAGGGCATCCCGAAGAAGGTGATGCGCCGCATCTTCGAGCCCTTCTACAGCTACGGCAAGCGCAAGGGCACGGGCCTCGGCATGGCCACGGTGAAGAAGATCGTGGAGGAGCACGGCGGCTCCCTGGAGGTGCTCAGCGAGGAGGGCGAGGGCACCACGGTGATCATGACCATCCCCGACCACGGGCCCAGCGCCCAGAGCAGCGGCAGCTCCAAGATCACCGGCTCCTTCGATTCCCTGAAGGGGACCGGCGAGCACCGGCGCCCCGGCTCCGGGGAGCACAGCGCCCCGGGCTCCGGCGAACACCACGTCCCGGGCGCTTCCGAACCGAAAGCGGCGCCCGTGGACAGCCCCGGGACGCCCGCCCGGGGGACCCCGAACATCCCGGGGACGCCTTGAGCCGCACCACCCTGCGGGTGGGGCAGGGCTTCGACGTCCACCGCTTCTCCGAGCCGGAAGAGGGCCGCCCCCTCCTGCTCATGGGCTGCGAGATCCCCCA
>JBGASS010000258.1:0-4290 GCA_044229555.1 Holophagaceae bacterium | reverse complement strand
CGGGGGCGTGGACCCGGTGGACGGCATCATGGAGGTCCGGCGGCGCCATGCGGAGCGCCACGGCCGCTGGTTCTTTGTCCACCTCGACGCCGCCTACGGCGGCTACGCCCGGTCCCTCTTCCTGCGCCGTGACGGCGGCTTCCGGAGCCTCGCGGAGATGCAGGGCGACTTCTCCCTCCGGCCCGGCCTGCACGCCGCCATGGCGGCGGTGCCGGAAGCGGACTCGGTGACCGTGGATCCCCACAAGCTGGGCTTCATCCCCTATCCCGCGGGCGCGCTGATCCTCAAGGACGGGGAGATGCGGTGCATGACCACCCACAAGGCCGCCTACCTGAACGCGGAGGCGGAGAACCAGCACATCGGCAGCCACATCCTGGAGGGCAGCAAGCCCGGCGCCGCCGCCAGCTCCGTGTGGCTGGCGCACCGCAGCGTGCCCCTCGACGAGGGCGGCTACGGCGGCATCCTCCTGGAGTCCTTCCGGGCCAGCCGCGGCCTGGCGGAGCTCCTGGACAACCGGCTCTTCGGCGAGTACGTGTGCCGGGTCTACGAGACCCCGGACCTGGACGTCCTGCTCTACGCCTTCGGCCACACGGAACCGTCCACCCTCCACCGCGTCAACGCGCTGAACGAGATGGTCCTCAGCCAGTTCCCGCCCAACCTCTCGGGAGGCTTCGCCCTGGCGTCCACGACCCTGTCCCGCACCGTGCACGGCCTGGCGCCGGTCCCCTTCCTCCGCCGGCTCGGCGTGCCCGGCAAGGCCTGGCGGGCGGGCTCCGAACTGCTGGTGCTCCGCAGCGTGATGATGACGCCCTTCGTGGCGGACCCGGAGGTGAAGGCTTTCTACCGGAGCGAGCTGGTGAAGGCGCTGGAGGGCCTCCTGGGTCCGAGCCAGGTCCCGGAAGGGAAGGGGAGCCGGCCGTGAGCCGGACCCCCGGCCAGCTGCCTTCGGAACACGGCAGCTGGGCCTTCCTGCTCCTGCCCCTCCTGGGGGCGCTGCTCCTTTCCCCCACCGCCGGCGGGGGCTGGCTGGCCCTCGCCGCCCTGGCGGCCTTTCTCGCACGGGTGCCCCTGAAGCGGACCTTCAAGGCCAAGCGCATCCTCCGGGGGGACCGCTTCCTCCTGGCGGCGGAGGCGGCCGTCGGCCTGGGCGCCCTGGGCCTGGCCCTGCGGGGGATGCCGCGGCCCGGCCTCGCGCTGCTGGGCCTTTCCGTGCTGCCCGCCGCCGCGGCGGTGCTCTCGGATTTCCGGGGCCAGTCCCGGACCCTCGCCGCGGAGATCCTGTCCATCGCGGCGCCTTGCCTGCTGGGCGGCGCGGTGCTGGCGGCGGGCGGGGGCTCCTGGGCCCGGACCTGGAGCCTCGTCGCCGCCTCCTTCCTCAGCCTGGCCGCGCCGGTGACCTACCTGCGCGGCGCGCTGGCCCGGCAGCGCGGCTGCGCGAACGCCTCGCCCCTGCCGACCCTCCTGGTGCATGGGGCGGCCTGCGCCGCCGCCTGCGGCCTCTACTTCACCGGGGCCATGGGCTGGCTCTGGCCCGCCTGGATGGGCGCCCTCACCCTGCGGGCCGCCGCCGAGCCCCTGCTCTTCAGGCGCCTGCCGGACGCCCGGAGCCTGGGGCTGCGGGAGGTCCTGGTCTGCGGCATCAGCGCCGGCGCCATGGTGTTCTCCCTGCGCGGGCCCCTGCCCGGGGGACCGTGAGCCCAGTCACAGGGCCAAGGCCGTTCCATGGTGGAGCCCCTATACTTTCGATTCAGGACCTAAGAAACCGAAACCATGCTCTTCACCGTCGCCACAGGTTATGCGCTCCAGGCCCTGGCCCACATGCCGGAGGACGGCAGCTTCATGATGGCCAAGGATCTCGCCGAGCAGCTCCACCTGCCGGCGCCCTACCTGGCGAAGATCCTCCAGAACCTCGCGCGGGCCCAGATCCTGGAATCCGTCCGGGGCCCCAAGGGCGGCTTCCGCCTCACCCGCCCGGCGCACCGCGTGAGCGTCGGCGAGGTGCTCGCCGCCGTGGAGGGCACGGGTTCCATGGACCGCTGCATCATGGGCTTCCCCGCCTGCGACTGCGACAATCCCTGCCCGATGCACGACGCCTGGTCCGCGGTGAAGGCCCAGGTGGAGTCCTCCATGACCTCCACGACCCTGCGGGACCTCCAGCTCACGAAGGTGCGCCGCTCCCTCCTCCTTTCGCCGGGGGCGTTGAAACGGTCGAAGGCCTGACCCTTTTTCTTTGGTAGGATTTCGGAATCCAGATTCCTGTTTTCCCCCGCGCCAGGATCCAGGAGCAGCGACATGGCGAGCATTGCTTCCCTCGATCTGCAGGTCCGACCGCTGGTTCGGGCCGCCCTCACCACCCTCGTGCTGGCGGGGCTGGTGGCCCTGGGGAGCCGGGGGGGGCGCTGGCTGGATCCGGCCCTGCTGGGCTACCTCCTGGCCTCGGTCTTCGCCTGCTTCGGCGTGGCCTACCGCTACTGGGAGTGGGTGGAACGGCCCGCGACCTGGATGTACTTCCGCGACGCCCTGCGCCGGCTGGCCTCGCCCCGGGCGGTCGTGGCCCTGCCAAAAATGGCGCTGCTCGCCCTGGACCAGATCTTCCTCCAGCGCTTCATCGAGAAGCGCTCCCTCAAGCGCTGGGGCGCCCACGCCCTCATCGCCTGGGGCTGCCTCCTGGCCTTCGCCGTCACCTTCCCCCTGGTCTTCGGCTGGATCCGCTTCACCAGCGAGGGGCTGAATCAGGACCGGTATCAGGTGTGGCTCTTCGGCCTGCCCGGGGGCGGGTTCCCGGTCCACAGCTTCCTCGGCTTCCTGGCCTTCCACGTGCTGGACCTGGCGGCGCTCATGGTGATCGCGGGCTGCGTCCTGGCCTTCGTCCGGCGCCGGCAGGACGAGGGGGACACCGCCACCCAGCGCTTCGACCTGGACATCGCGCCCCTGCTGGTGCTGCTGGCGGTCTCCGTCACCGGCCTCCTGCTCACGGTCTCCGAAAAGGCTTTCCAGGGTCGGAACTTCCAGACCATCGCCTACCTGCACGAGCTCAGCGTCATCTTCATGCTCCTCAGCCTGCCCTTCGGCAAGCTCTTCCACATCGTCCAGCGGCCGGCGCAGCTCGGCGTGGCCCTCTACAAGGCCGAAGGGGACCGGGAAGGGCTGCAGCCCTGCCTGGCCTGCGGCCGGACCTTCATCCGCGCCAACCAGCGCCGGGACCTGGAGCTCCTCTTCGCCCGGCTGGGGCTCGACGGCGCCCGGCATTCCGAGGACGTCCACCACCTCGACTTGTGCCCGCGCTGCAAGCGCAGGCTGATCGCCAAGGCCCAGCACCGCAGGCTTGGAGGGGCCTTCGACCCCTTCGCGGCGGTGCCCCTGGAGGTGGAACCCATCGTCAGCGGGCCTTCGGGGAGCCAACCATGAGCCGCGCTCCCAAGCCCCTTCCCGAGCTGCGGAAGACCTACGGTCCGCACCTGAACCTGGCCCCGCCGGGGGGCTGGGATGCGGATCCCGAGCCGGACCGGCTGGTGAAGACCCACTGCTGCTTCTGCGGCCAGCAATGCGGCATCCAGCTCAAGGTGAAGGACGAAAAGGTCATCGGCTTCGAGCCCTGGATGGAGTTCCCCTTCAACCAGGGCAAGCTCTGCCCCAAGGGCGTGAAGCGCTACCTCCAGGGCAACCACCCGGACCGGCTGGCGTCCGCCCTCATGCGCACGGAGCACGGCTTCGCGGAAGTGGACTGGGAAGCGGCCATGGCGCGCACGGTGAACGAGATCGAGCGCATCCAGACCGCCTACGGCAAGGACGCCTTCGCGGTGCTCTCCGGCGTGAGCCTGAGCAACGAGAAGAGCTACCTCGCCGGCAAGTTCGCCCGCCTGGGGCTGGGGACGCGGAACCTGGACTACAACGGGCGCCTCTGCATGGTGAGCGCCGGGGCGGGGAACAAGAAGGCCTTCGGCGTCGACCGCGCGGCGAACCCGTGGGCGGACATCGAGCTGGCGGACGTGATCTGGGTGGCGGGCTCCAACGTCGCCGAATGTTCCCCCATCACCACCGACTACATCTGGCGGGCGAGGGACCGGGGCGCGAAGCTCATCGTGGTGGATCCGCGCATCACGCCCCTGGGCCGCACCGCGGACCTGGTCCTGCCCCTGAAGCCCGGCACCGACAGCGCGCTCACCAACGGCGTCCTGCACCTGCTCCACAAGTGGGACATGCTGGACCAGGACTTCATCTGGACCCACACCTCCGGGTTCGAGCAGGCCCTTGAGGCCGTGAAGGATTGCACCCCCGACTGGACCTCCA
>JBGASS010000257.1:0-4290 GCA_044229555.1 Holophagaceae bacterium | reverse complement strand
GATTGCAGACGGGGCCACCCTGAACGGCGCCCGGCTCAACGGGATCATGAGGCTCATGGGCGCCCGGCAGGAGAAGGTCGCGAAGGCCGGCGCCGGCGAGGTGGTCTCCCTGGGCCGCCTGGAGGAGGCCGCCACCGGACAGACCGTCTCCACGGGCCGCGCCCCCGAGCTGGATTGGCCGGCGCCCCTGCAGCCCTTCACCTGCGTGGCCATGAAGGTCACCAAGATGGGCGACGAGGTGAAGCTCAGCGGCGCGCTCCACAAGCTGTGCGAAGAGGATCCCAGCCTCAGCGTGGAGCAGAACGCGGACACCCACGAGCAGCTCCTGTGGGGCCAGGGGGAGATCCACCTCAAGAACGCCCTCGACCGCCTGAAGTCCCGCTTCGGCCTCGACGTGAAGTCCGAGCGGCCCCAGGTCCCCTACAAGGAGACCATCCGCAAGCCCGTGAACCAGCACGGCCGCTACAAGCACCAGTCCGGCGGCCACGGCGCCTTCGGCGACGTCTACCTGGACATCAAGCCCCTGGCCCGCGGGACGGGCTACGAATTCGCCGAGACCATCGTCGGCGGCGTCGTGCCCCGCCAGTACTTCAGCTCCGTGGACAACGGCGTGAAGGACTACCTGAAGCAGGGCCCCCTGGGCTTTCCCGTGGTGGACATCGCCGTCACCCTCACCAACGGCAGCTACCACACCGTGGACAGCAGCGACATGGCCTTCAAGGCCGCCGCGCGCGTCGCCATGACGGACGGCATGCCCCACTGCCTGCCGGTGCTCCTCGAACCCATCGTCTCCGTGGAGATCAGCGTCCCCAGCGAGCACACCGCCAAGGGCCAGCGCCTGGTCACCGGCCGCCGGGGCGGGCAGATCCTGGGCTTCGACGCCAAGGACGGCTGGAAGGGCTGGGACGTGGTGAACGCCTACCTGCCCCAGAGCGAGATGCACGACCTGATCGTGGAGCTGCGCTCCCTCACCATGGGCAGGGATTCGATGGGATCCAGCTTCGAGGCCTTGGCCGCCGGGTAGAGGCCGAAGATGAGGCCGATGCCCGCGGGGACGGCGAAGGCGCTGACCACCGCCCAGAGGGGCACGGTGCCGTAGGCGCCGAACAGGGCCTTGCCCAGGAGGGCGCCCCCGATGTAGCCCAGGGCGATGCCAATGGCGCCGCCCGCGAGGCAGAGGAAGGCGGCCTCGATGAGGAACTGGGCGAGGATGTGCTTGCGCTTGGCGCCCACGGCCTTGCGGACGCCGATCTCCCGGGTCCGCTCGGTGACGCTCACCAGCATGATGTTCATGATGCCGATGCCGCCCACCAGCAGGGCGATGCTCACCATGCCGCCGGCCACGGTGGTGATGGCCGACGTGATGCCGCTGATGATGCCGGTGATCTGCTTGGGGCTGAAGACCTGGAAACCGTTGGGCTCCTTGCCCTTGAGGCCCTTGATGCGGCGCAGGGCGTCCTCCACCAGGGCGGCGCCGTCGTCGGCGCTGAGGCGGGGATCGATGCGGGCCTGGAAGAAGAGCTGCCGGCGCTGGGCGTCGGTGAGGGTCGAACGCCCGGTGGTGAGCGGGATCAGGACGTAGGAGTCCTGGTCGTTCCCCAGGGAGGAACCCTGCTCCTCGAGGACCCCGATGACCTCCAGGCTCATGCCCGAAAGGGTGAGGGCACGGCCCAGGGGCTTGCCCTTGAGGCCCAGCTTCTCGATCACCCGCGGTCCGATGATGGCGACCTTGTTGCCGAGCCGCAGGTCCGAGGGCACGAAGTTCCGGCCCGCCGTGAGGTTCACGCTGTTGAGCTCCAGGTAGGTCTCGTCCGTCATGATGACGGTGACGCCGGCGCTCTTCCCTTCCGCCTTGGCCTCGCCGCCATTGAAGAAGAGGGGGGTCAGCTGGGTGATCTGGGGGACGGCGTGGCCCAGGGCCCGCATCTCTTCCAGGGTCAGATCCTTGTTCTTGATCTTGGTGAATTCCGGATAGGGCATGTCCGTGGGGAAGACGGGGCGGATCACGAGGGTCTGGCTGCCCGCCTTCTCGATCTGCTTCAGGACGCTGCCCTTGAGGCCCTGGATCAGGCTCACGACGATGATCACGGAGGCCACCCCGATGATGATCCCCAGCGCCGTGAGGGCGGAGCGCAGCTTGTTGGCCCGGAGGGCCCGCACCGCCGCGGACAGGGGCTCCCGGGCGTCCATCAGGCCTTGCCTCCGGTCTTCCGTTTCTTCGCTTCCTCGTCGGCCTGCGAATCCGATTTGGCCTTGAGCTTCACAGCGGCCCGGTCCTTCAGGTCCTTCAGCTTCCGCACCGGCCCGGTGAGGACCTGCTCGCCCTCCGCGAGCCCGGCCTTCACCTCGAAGTACTGGTTGTTCGCGATGCCGGTGGTGACGGCCCGCTCCGCCGCCCGGCCCGCCTTGGCGACCATCACCACCGACCGGGAGGCCGGGGCCAGCAGGCCCTGCTTCTGGGCCTCCTCCACCGTCCCCTCGCGTTCCAGGACGGACTGGAGGGGCACCCGCAGCACGTCCCGGGCCTCGCTGGTGAGGAGCATCGCGCGGGCGTTCATGCCCGGGCGGAGCCGTCCCACGTCGGCGGACATCATGTCGAGGGCCACCTTCACCTTGTACATGTTCGCGTCCTGGCCGACGCCCTCGTTCCCCGTGGCGACCTCCGCGACCCGGCCCTGGAAGACCCGGCCCGGCAGGGATTCCACGGTGACCTGGGCGGTCTGCCCGACCTTGGTGCGCACCACTTCGCCCTCGTTGACCTTGATCTCCGCCATCAGCTCGCTCATGTCGGAGATGACCATGAGGGTGGCGCCCGGCAGGTTGCTCACTCCGGGGATCGCGGTCTCCCCCTTCTCGGCCTTCAGGGAGGTCACCCGGCCGTCGATGGGGGCGCGCAGCATCGTCTTGCTCAGGGAATCCCGCATGGCGGCGAGGTTCGCCTGGCTCTGGGCCACCCCGGCCTGGGCGGCCTGCCAGCTCAGCTCGGCGCTCTCCCGGGCCAGGTTGTCCTGGCGCCAGGCCTCGTCGCTGATGAGGCCCTGCCGGAACAGCGTTTCATTGCGCAGGTTCGATTCCCGGGCGCGCTTCATGGAGGCCTCCATCCGCGCGGACTCCTTCCGGCTCGCGTCGAGGGCGGCCTCCGTACGGTTGAGCTCCGACCGAAGCCGCTCCTGGTCGATGCTGACCAGCAGGTCGCCGGCCTTCACGTCCTGGCCGTCCTTCACGTGGATGGACTTGATCTCTCCCGCCACGGAGGTGCCGACGTTCACCTTGCGCACCGCCTGGATCTCGCCGCTGGCGCTGATGGTCTCCCGCAGGGAGCCCCGGGAGATCGCGTCCCAGGAGAAGGCGTCGGGATCCTCCTTGCTCCCCCCGAAGGCCACGCCGAGGGCCACGAGGACCGCCAGGGCGCCGCCCGCGAAGGCGAGCTTCTGCCCCTTGGTGGCCATCATTTCGCTCCGAGGAGGCGGAAGCCCAGGGTCGTGCAGGCGCAGATCAGCGTCCCGGCCAGGGCATGGCCGGGCTTCAGGCGGAGCAGGTTGCGCAGGGCCAGGTAGGTCACGACGTAGACCCCGATGAAGAAGGGGTCGATGTGGCGCAGCAGCGCGCCCAGCTTGGCGTTCTCCACCGTGAGGAAGTAGCCGAGGGAGGTGGGGGCGAGCTTGTCCGGCGAGGCGCCGCCCACGGGCTTCAGGAGGCACATGAGGCCGACCACGAGCTGCTGGGGGATGATGACGAGGTTCGGCACGGCGGTGGCGCTGAGGGCCTGGACGTAGCTCGGGGCGCCGTCCTCGCCGCCCTTCCGGCCCAGGAGGAAGAAGAGGAGGGCGGGGAGGAAGGTGGCGACGGACATGGCCACGATCACGCCGATGGGCGCGATGACCGGCATGAGCTTGCTCTGCATCTCCACGATCTTGTCGACCTGCTCGGCCGGGATCTGGGGATTCGCCTCCAGGGCCGGCCGGATCATGGCGTCCACATCCACCTTCAGGACCCAGACGATCGTGACCACGAGGGCGCAGACCGTGACCAGGAGGGTTGCCTGTATCCAGGAAGGGGCGATCCGCAGCTTCTGGAAGAGGGGGCCGGGTTCCGTGAAGACCCCCGCCAGCTGGTCCAGCAGGCCTGGCGGGACGGGCTTCACGGGGTTCCCGGAGCCCCCGTAGAGTTCGGACTCGGGCGTGGCGTAGGGCTGGTCGGTCATGGGGTTCTCCGTGGAGGTGAACCTACCAGCGCGGCCCTCGCCCCAGGCCAGGCCGGCCGGTGACCGGACCGAATCGACCGGCGAGC
>JBGASS010000256.1:0-4298 GCA_044229555.1 Holophagaceae bacterium | reverse complement strand
GCCCGCTTCACGGCGCCGGCCTCCCAGTGCCCCACCATCGACCCCCGGTGGGAGGACCCGGCGGGCGTGCCCCTCAGCGCCTTCATGTTCGGCGGCCGCCGCGCCACCGCCGTGCCCCTGGTGGTGCAGGCGCATAACTGGAGCTTCGGCTGCTACGCCGCCGCCACCATCGGCTCCGAGATGACCGCCGCCGCCGCCGGCAACCTCGGCGAGGTGCGCCGGGACCCCTTCGCCATGCTGCCCTTCTGCGGCTACCACATGGGGGACTACTTCAACCACTGGCTCCAGTTCGGGCGCGAGATCCCCGACCCCCCGCGGATCTTCATCGTGAACTGGTTCCGCAAGGGCCCGGACGGCAAGTTCCTGTGGCCCGGGTACGGCGAGAACATGCGCATCCTCAAGTGGATCGTGGACCGCGTCCACGGCCGCGTGACCTGCGTGGAGACTCCCCTGGGCTGGGTGCCCCGCAAGGAGGACGTGGACCTGGATGGCATCGAGGGCTTCGACCCCGCCAAGTGGGACCAGGTCATGGCCATCGACAAGGACGAGTGGCGCCGGGAGCTGCTGCTCCACGAGGAGCTCTTCGAGAAGCTCTACGACCGCCTCCCCAAGGAGTTCCCGCCCATGCGCCAGCTCCTCCTGTCGGCCCTCTGGCGCACCCGCCGGAAGATGGACGTCCCGCCCAGCCACTTCTGAGCCGCTCCGCGCGACGCTGGACCGCTCGCCGAGGCGCCTTGCGTTGTGATGGAGGTCGCAGGGCGGGGGCGTCACCTTGAAGCTGCCATGGCCCGCCTCCTGCTCAACGACCAGCCCTTCGACGCCGCCGAGGGGATGACGCTCCTCGACGCCGCCCTGGCGGCCGGACTGGAGATCCCGCGGCTCTGCAACGACCGGCGCATGGAGGCGGCCAGCGCCTGCCGCCTCTGCGAGGTCGAAGTCGAGGGCCAGGAACGCCCCCTTTGCGCCTGCGCGACTCCCGCGGCGGAAGGCATGGCGGTGCGAACCCACACGCCGGAGCTGGAGTCGTACCGACGAGGCGTGCTGGAGATGCTGGCCCGCAACTACCCCATGGACGCGCCGGCCCAGGTCCCCGAAGCGCCCTTCCACCGGCTCCTCGCGCGCTACGGCGTCGAAGCCAAGGGAGAGCGGGACCCGGCCAAGCTGGACGCGACCCATCCCTATCTCCATGTGGACCTCAGCCAGTGCATCGACTGCTACCGCTGCGTGCACATCTGCGCGGAGGTGCAGGGGCAGTTCGTCTGGCAGGTCCTCGAGCGCGGCGGGAAGACCCGGGTCGAGGCCACCGGCGGCAGCCTGCTCCAGAGCGAGTGCGTATCCTGCGGCGCCTGCGCCGACACCTGCCCCACCGGCGCCATCCTCGACCACGCGCGGCTGGAGCTCGGCCCCGCGGAGGCCTGGACCCGGACGGTCTGCCCCTACTGCGGCACGGGCTGCGAGATGCAGGTGGGCGTCCGGGACGACCGCATCGTGGCGGTGAAGCCCGCGCTGGACGCGCCGGTCAACCATGGCCATCTCTGCGTGAAGGGCCGCTACGGCACCGGCTTCGTGGACGCGGAGGACCGTGTGCTCCACCCGATGGTGCGCCGCAACGGCGACTGGTTGCGGGTCTCCTGGGACGAGGCCCTGGAAGAGGCCGCCGCTCTGCTGGCTTTCGTGAAGGCGGAGCATGGCCCCGACGCCATCGGCGTGCTGGGCTCCTCAAGGGCCACGAACGAGGAGGGCTTCCTGGCCCAGAAGTTCGCTCGCCTGGTGCTCGGCACCGGCAACGTGGACTGCTGCGCCCGGGTCTGCCACGCCCCCAGCGCCGCGGGCCTGGGCCTCGCCCTGGGCACGGGGGCAGCCACCAACAGCTTCGCCGATATCGAGAAGGCGGGATCCCTGCTGGTCTTCGGCGCCAACCCCACGGAGAACCATCCCATCGTCGGCGCGCGCATCAAGCAGCGGGCCCGCAAGGGCGCGCCCCTGGTGGTGGTGGATCCCCGCCGCACGGAACTGGCGCGCATGGCCACGGTGCACCTGGCCCTGCGGCCCGGCACCAACCTGCCCCTCCTGCTCGCCCTGGCCCACGTCATCGTGCACGAGGGACTGGCGGACCGGGCCTTCATCGATCAGCGCACCGAGGGCTTCGAGGCCTTCGCCAGCTCCCTCGACGCCTGGCCCCCGGAGCGTGCCGCGGAGGTCTGCGGCCTGCCCGCGGAGGACATCCGCGCCGCCGCCCGCATCTACGCGACGTCGAAGCCCTCCTACATGTGCCACGGCCTGGGCGTCACCGAGCACATCCAGGGCACCGAGACCGTCACGGCCCTCGCCCACCTGGCCATGCTCACCGGCAACCTGGGCGTCGAAGGCGGCGGCGTGAACCCCCTGCGGGGCCAGAACAACGTCCAGGGCACGGCCCAGATGGGCTGCGAGCCCAGGCGCCTCACCGGCTACCAGCCCATGGACAAGGCCCTCCCGGCCCACGAGGCCCGCTGGGGCGCGACGCTCCCTGGGCCCGGCCTCGATGTCCTGCAGATGGTGGACGCGGCCCGGGACGGAAGCTTCAAGGCCCTCGTCGCCATCGGGTACGACGTCTTTCTCTCCAGCCCCGACGCCGCCGCCAGCGAGGCCGCCCTCCGGAACCTGGAAGGGCTGATCGTGGTGGACCTCTTCATGAACGAGACTGCCCGGGCCTTCGGCACCGTCTTCCTGCCCGCCTGCAGCAGCTTCGAGAAGGAGGGGACCTTCATGAACGGCGACCGGCGGATCCAGCGGGTGCGAGCGGCCCTGCAGCCCCGGGGCGAATCCCGCAGCGACCAGGCCATCCTCTGCGACCTCGCGGCGCGCCTGGGTTGCGGCGAGGCCTTCACCTACGCCGGTCCCTCGGAAGTCTGGGAGGAGATCCGCGCCCTCTGGCCGGCGGTGGGGGGCATCACCTACCCGCGGCTGGAGGCGGAAGGCGGGCTCCAGTGGCCCTGCCCCACGGAATCCCACCCCGGCACCGCCGTCCTGCATCGGGATTCCTTCCCCGTGGGCGAGCGCGCCGCCTTCCGCCCCCAGGCCTGGAATCCCAGCAGCGAGTTCCCCACCGCCCGTTGGCCCCTGCAGCTCAACACGGGGCGGAGCCTCTTCCACTTCAACGCCGCCACCATGACGGACCGCACGAGGAACCACCTCCTCCAGCCCGTCGACCGTCTGGACGTCCACCCCCTCGATGCCCGCGAGCACGGGCTCGCCGAGGGCGATGCGGTGAAGGTGGAAAGCCGCCATGGCGAATTCACCATGAAGGTCCATATCTCCGACCAGGTCCGGCCCGGGGAGCTCTGGTGCACCTTCCACGCCGCGGGAATCTTCGTGAACCGGGCCACGGGCCGGGGGCGGGATCCCGTCACCCACACGCCCGAGTACAAGGTCACCGCCGTGGCGATCTCGAAGGCCTGAGCCCCGGGACGGGTTTCCCTTTATCCTCGTCCCATGGCCGCCGAACCCCACCCCGGAACCTATTGCCAGAACTGCATGACCTGGAACCCCGGCGAACGGGAGACCTGCCGGCGCTGCGGCACCCGCCTCCTGCTGGTGACCGGGGACCAGGGCTGGGAGGAGCCCGACGAGCCCGAAGAGACCGACGAGGACCTCGACGAACACCTCCTGGAGCGCATCACCGGCCTGGAGGAAACCATGCGCCGGGTGGAGACCTACCTCGAGACCGTCTCTGACCAGCTGGGCCGCCTGGACCGGTCGGAAGTCATGCTGCGCAACGGCCTGCTGGCCCTGGTGGGGGAGCTGGAGGCCCGGGGCAAGCTGGACGCCGCGGCCTTCTCCGCCCGCTGGGAGAGCCTGGTGGAGGACAACCTCCACCTCATCGAGGCCCGGGAGATGTTCACCCGCTACCGCGCCCGCATCCTGCCCCTGGCCCGGCCCAAGTCCCTGGCCCAGCTGCGGAGGGCGCTGCTGGAGACCGCCGCCCTCCTCGAGGACGGCCAGCTGCCCCAGGCCGCGGACCGTCTGGCCCTGGCCCTGCCCCTCGATCCCAAGAACTACGAGCTGGTCTTCACCGTGGCCTTCCTGAAGGACATGGCCCAGGACGGGGACGAGGCGGAGGTCCACGCCCGCAAGGTGGTGAGCCTGAGCCCCCGCCACTTCGAGGCGTGGATGCTGCTCGGCAAGCTGCTGCTGGAAGTTCCGGAGCAGCTGGACCACGCCATCGCCGCCCTGCGGACCGCCGCCGACCTCCGGCCGGAGGAGGCGGAGCCCCGCATCACCCTGGCGGAAGTGCTCCTGGACGAGGAGGACCACCA
>JBGASS010000255.1:0-4320 GCA_044229555.1 Holophagaceae bacterium | reverse complement strand
CCTCTTTCAGGGCCAGGGCCAGCTCCTCGTTGAAGGCGGCCTCGAGGCGGGCAAGGTTCTGGGGAGCGTAGATGGCGAAGCCGCCCCACTGGCCCACGGCATCGAGGGCACCGGCGCTGAACTGGGAGCCGGCGCCGTAGGAGAGGCCCTCCTTCTGGCGCAGGCGGTTGGCGATGCGGCTGTTGATGGCGCCGCCGCCCAGGAGGTAGTTCCCCAGCAGGAGGGCCGGGTAGTCGGGGTCGGCGTCCTTCAGGGCCAGGGGCAGGGCGGCGATGAAGACCGCCTGGGCCTTGTCGGGGGTCTCGAGCTTGAGGTCCAGGGGCGCCACGCCCTCCTTGAGGCGCTGGGGCATGCGCTGGAAGGGCTGGGGCGCCTTCCAGTCCCCGAGGAGCCGGGTGACCTGGGCCTCCACCGCCTTCGGGTCGAAGTCGCCCACCACCGCCAACTGGCCGGTGGCGCCGTAGAAGGCGCGGTGGAAGGCCCGGACCTCCTCCACCTTCAGGGCCTTGATGTCGGCGATGGACTCGTCCACGGTGCCTGCGTAGCGGGGATGCCCCTTGGGGTAGGGGCTGGTGTGCCGCTGGAGGGCGATCTGGGCCACGCTGAAGGGCTCGTTGCGGCCCTGCTCGATGGCGCTGACCTGCTCGCTGACCTGCTTGGAGAGCTCCTCGGCGTCGAAGGCGGGCGTGCGCAGGACCTCCGCCACGAGGTCGAGGACGGCGGCGAGGTTGGGACGGGTGGTGGTGATGGAGACGTTCAGGTTCTCTGAAGTCCCGGACATGCGGACCTGGGCCTTCAGGCGGTCCAGCTCGTCCTGGATCTGCTGGCGGCTGTGCTTCGCGCTGCCCCGCATCAGCATGGCCGCGGTGATGCCGCCGACCTCGTCGTGGCCCTGGAGCGCGGCCTCGCTGCCGAAGCGCAGGTTCAGCGTCGCGCTGACCGTCTCGCCGCGGGTCTTCTTGGCGAGGAGGGCCGCCTTCAGGCCGCCGGCGGTGGTGAAGGTGGCGGTGCGGGCGTCGATGTTGGCGGGCGCCGCGTCGAAGGCTTCGCCCTGGGCCACGCGCTCGCCGCCCTTGTACTCCTTGACGAGGGCTACCGCGTCGGGGGTCTCGGGGATTTCGGCGCGGTCCGGCGTGGGGGTCGGGATGAATTGGCCGAGGGTGCGGTTCTCGCGCTTGAAGTAGTGCTTGGCGGCGGCCCGGACCTGGATGGTGGTCACCTTGCGGATGCGGTCGCGCTGCAGGAAGAAGAGGCGCCAGTCCCCCTGGGCGATGTATTCGGAAAGGCCCACGCCGAGCCGGTCCGATTCGTTGAGGGTCAGGTCGATCTGCTTGAGGAGCTGGGCCTTGGCGCGATCCACCTCCTCCTGGGTCACGGTGTCGAGGCCCGCCTCGAGGGTCTTCAGCAGCACCTCCCGGGCCTCGTCCAGGTTGGTCTCCTTGGGCAGCTGGGCGCCGAAGAGGGCGAGGCCGGGCTCCTTGGTCTCGCTGATGAAGGGAAAGACGAAGGCGGCCTTCTTGGTGTCCACGAGGGCCTTGTGGAGCCGGCCCCCGGGCGTGTCCGCCAGGACCTGGCCCAGCACGGTCAGGGCGGGGAAGTCGATGTGGACGCCGGCGGGGATCTTGTAGGCGGCCATGAGCATCTGCACGTCCCCCACCCGGCGCACGGTCACGCTGCGCTCGCCGTCCTGGACGGGATCCAGGGTGTAGGTGGGCTGGAGCGCGCGGCCTGGCTTCGGGATGCGCCCGAACTTCTCGTTCACCAGGGCCAGGGTGGCGGCCTCGTCGATCTTGCCGGCCACCAGCAGCACGGCGTTGTCGGGCTGGTAGTAGTTCCGGTAGAAGGCCTTGAGGCGGTCGATGTCCACGTGCTCCACGTCGCTGCGGGCGCCGATGGTGGACTTCCCGTAGTTGTGCCACTCGAAGGCCGCGGCGGTGGTGCGCTGGAGGGTGACGCGCAGGGGGTTGTTCTCGCCGCCTTCCATCTCGTTGCGGACGACGGTCATCTCCCCCTTCTTCTCGGCGGGGTCCCAGAGGTCCGTCTGGGCGATGTTGGCGTTGACCATGCGGTCCGCTTCCATGTCGAGGATGAGCTTCAGGTTCTCCTCGCTGGCGGGGAAGGTGACGAAGTAGTTGGTGCGGTCCAGCCAGGTGGTGCCGTTGAAGCGGGCGCCCACCTTGTTGAGGGTCTGCACGATGTTGGGCTGGCCGTCCTTGCCGCTGAATTTTTGGGAAGGCTTGAAGACCAGGTGCTCCAGCAGGTGGGCCATGCCGGTCTCGCCGTAGTTCTCGTGCCGCGAGCCCACCAGGTAGGTGATGTTGGTGGTGATGTTCGCCTTGCTGGGGTCGGGGAAGAGGAGCACCCGCAGGCCGTTGGCGAGGCGGTACTCGGTGATGCCCTCCACGCTGCTGACCTTTTCCGGGGCGGGAAGGGGGGCGGAGGGCTTGGCCGGGGCTTTGGCCGCTGTGGCGGGGCGAGGCTTCGACGTGGCCGCCGCCGGAGCCTGGGCCCCCAGGGAGGATAGGCCGCCGGCGGCCAGGAGGAGGGCGATGAGGGGGCGTCTGCGAACCATGAATGAAACCTCGCAATGAGAGGGGAATCCTCCAGGCTACCCCGGGAGGCGGCCCCTGTCTCCGGCAGTCCGCGCGAGCAATCCCCGCCGGCCGCTGGTAGCATCAAGGGTTCGGCCCGACCAGGCAGGAGACGCGATGGCTTCAGAATCCATGACCCCCACCGAGCTCCACGAGGAAGCCCTGCGCCTGCACCGGGCCGGGCGGACCGCCGAGGCCGAGGCCATCTACCTCAAGGTGCTCGACGCCGAGCCCGGCCGGGCGGACGTCTACGGGCACCTGGCGGTGCTCTCCATCGAGAAGGGGGCCTTCCCGGAAGCGGAGGCCCGGGCGCGGAAGGCGACGGAGCTGGCTCCGGCGGACGCGGGGGGCTGGAACAACCTCGGGACGGTGAAGGCTTGCCAGGGGGAGCTCGCCTCGGCGGCGGAGCTGTGGCGCAAGGCCCTGGAGCTCGAACCCGACGGCGCGGACCTCCACGCCAACCTCGGCAAGGCCCTGCGGGGCCTGGGCCTGGACGGCGAGGCGAAGGTCCACCTCGCCCGGTCCCTGGAGCTGGCGCCGGAGCGCGGCACGGCGGCCCTGGATCTCGCCGGGCTGCTGGTGGCCGAAGGCCGGCTTGAAGCGGCCGCGGACCTGCTGGCCAAGCACGCGGGCTCCGAGCCCGAAGCCTGGCTGGCCCTCGGCGGACTGCAGGCCCAGCGGGGCCTGTGGGCCGAAGCCGAGGCCGCCTACCGGGTGGCCATGCGCCTTGCCCCCCAGAGCGCCGACGCCCACTTGGGCCTGGCGGCCCTCTTCCAGTCCGCCGGCGCCCCCGCGGAGGCCTTCGACGCCGCCGAGCGCGTCCTCTACGCCCACCCCGAGCACCCCGGCGCCTACGCCGCCCTCGGCCGCGCCCTCCAGGCCCTGGGCCGGGTGGAGGAGGCCGTGGACGCCTTCGCCTCCGCCGCCAACCTCGACCTGAACAACCCGGGCCTCCACCACCGCCTGCTTTCCCTGCTGCGGCGGGACCCCCGCCAATCCGAGGCCTCCCTGGCGGAGGCCCACGTGCGGTGGGGCCGCCTCGCCGGCGCCTCCGCCGTGGGCCTTTCGGAACCCGCCCAGCCCTCCGACCGGAACCCGGAGCGGCGCCTGAAGGTCGGCTACCTCTCCAGCGACTTCGGCCACACGCCAGGCAGCCGGGTCCTCGCGGCGCTCCTGGGCGCCCACGACCCCGCCCAGGTTGAAGTCTTCGGCTACGGCGACGTGGCCCAGCCGGACGCGGCCAGCGAGGCCCTGGCCGCCCGCTGCGGCACCTTCCGGAACCTGGCGGGCCTCACCAACGTGCAGGCGGCCGCCGCGATCCGGCAGGACGGCATCGATGTGCTCGTGGACCTGGCGGGCCACACTCCCGGCGGCCGCGCGGCGGCCCTGGCCCTCGCCCCGGCGCCGGTCCAGGTCGCCGGCCCGGGCTACGACTGCACCCGCGGCCTCGTGGCCCTCACCCACCGCCTCACGGACGCCGCCGCGGACCCGCTGGGCGCCGAATCCTACGGGCCCGAATCCATCCTCCGCCTCGACCGCCCCGCCCTGGCCTACGCGCCCTTCCCGGAGGCTCCGGAGCCCGGCCCCCTGCCGGCCCTCGCCAACCGCTACCTGACCTTCGGCTACTTCGGCCCCCTGGACCGCCTCCACGACGGGGTCCTGGAAGCCTGGGCCCTGGTGCTGGCCAAGGTGGGCGGCGCACGGCTGAGCCTGCCGGCCCTGCCTGCGG
>JBGASS010000254.1:0-4320 GCA_044229555.1 Holophagaceae bacterium | reverse complement strand
GTCCGCCAGTTCTACGCGCTGATGCCCTACGAGAACGGCCTGGTGCGGCTGCGGGTGACCGGCGAGCAGGTCCGCAAGTACCTGGAGCACGCCGCCCGCTACTACAACTACAGCCACCTCCCGGACCTCTACACCAAGGGGGTCGGCGGCTACAACTTCGACATGCTCGACGGGGTCACTTATGCCCTGGACATCAGCAAGGCCCCCGGCGGGCGGGTCGTCGGCCTCGCCTTCAACGGGCAGCCCGTGCGCCCGGACCAGAGCTTCACCCTGGCCCTCTCCACCTACCGCTACTACGGCGGCGGAGGCTACCGCGCCGCCGTAGGCTGGACCGCGGAGCCGGAGGCCACCTTCGACAACGGCCTGCGCAACGACCTTTTGGCCTACGTCCTGGCCCGGCCGAGCCTCGCCCCGGTCCCGGCGCGCACCTGGCGCATCATCCCGGCCCTGGACCGGGAGCGGATCCTCCAGCTGAAGCGCTAGCAGCCCACCGCCTGCCGGAGCCTGGGTTTCCGGCGGACCTCAGCGGACGGAAACGTAGGCGAGCCCGCCGCCCGGCTTGATGTAGACGGCCTGTCCTTCGTGGACGCCCACCAGGAGGTGATCCTCCGCCAGGCCGGTGGGGAGGAACTCCAGGGTGCTCTGGCCCATGTCCAGGCGGGCCAGGAGGGCCCCGCTCATCTTGGCTTCGGGCACCTGCCGGCCCCGCACGGAGGTGAAGGCGGTGTTCTTCCCGCTCCAGAACATCATCGGGCCGCGCTCGCCGTCGCCCAGGATGAGGTCCGGCGCGGCCAGCCCGTTGAACGTGAAGGCCGTCTGGCCCAGGGCCTTGCCCTTGGCGCCTTCGAGGATCGTGATGGGCATGGAATTCCCCGAGGCCAGGAGCACCTGGCCGTCGTCGGCGATGGCGATGCGGGGCGAGCTGGCGGAAACCGCGTTCCGCTTCGGCTTGGAGCCGTAGCTCCAGAGCAGGTTCCCGTTGCGGTAGTCGCGCTTCTCGACGTAGGGTTCCGGCCCCCGGTAGCTCAGCACGAAGCCCTTGATGTCCCAGGCCAGATCGCTCACCTCGCCGGGAAGCTTGTCCTTGGAGGACACCTTCCCCGTCTTCGCCTCGGCCAGGTACAGCGTTCCCCCGGCGACGATCCAGGCGTTCCCGTAGATGTCGAGCACCCATTTCTCCGGCGTCCCCTCCAGGCGGGCCAGGGAGACGGTCCCGAGATCCCCGCCATCCTTGCTCCAGGTCCGGAGGGTCGACGTTCCCGCGTCATAGAAGGTGATGGACCCATCCTTGTCCATGCGGGCCCAGCCGCTGGCGCTGCGGACGGGATCGAAACCCTGGGCGGACAGGGTGATGGCGGCCATGGCTGCGAGAACGAACGGAATGCGCACGTTTTACCTCTGAATTCGTTTGTATTGGCAAGGGGCTGGATAAAACGTTATGTGCTTCCCCGGGTACCCGCAAGTCGCGGCGGGCCCTTTATCCTTCAAGGCTCAGGCCAGGCCACGGTGGAAGGCCCGGATGCGGGCCGCGAGGGCGGCGGGGCTGAGCCCTTCTTCCTCCATGAGGCGCTTGGGATCCCCATGGCTCACGATGTGGTCGGGGACCGCGCAGCGCAGTACCGGCTTGGCGACACCCGCGTCCGCCAGCGCTTCCAGGAGCGCCGCGCTGAAGCCGCCGGGCCCGCAGCCTTCCTCGAGGGCCACCACCCCCCTGGCCTTCGCGGCCTGGGCCGAGAAGAGGTCCGAGTCCATGGGCTTCAGGAAGCGCGCGTTCACCACCGCGCACTGGATCCCCTCCGCCGCGAGCTCCTCGGCGACCTTCAAGGCGGGAGCCACCATGGCGCCGATGGCGGCCAGGAGGAGGTCCCCGCCTTCCCGGAGCAGCTCGCCCTTGCCGATGGGCAGGGCCGTGATGGGATCGTCGAGGGCCACGCCGAGGCCGTTGCCGCGGGGGTAGCGGACGGCGGCGGGATGGCCGCAGTAGACCGCCGTCATGAGCATCCGCCGCAGCTCGTTCTCGTCCTTGGGGGCCATGAGGATGATGTTGGGGATGCAGCGCAGGTAGGCCATGTCGTAGAGGCCGTGGTGGGTGGGGCCGTCGGCGCCCACGATGCCCGCCCGGTCCAGGGCGAAGGTCACCGGGAGGTCCTGGATGCAGACGTCGTGCACCACCTGGTCGAAGCCCCGCTGGAGGAAGGTGGAGTAGATGGCCGCCACGGGCCGCATGCCCTGGGCGGCCAGCCCGGCGGCGAAGGTCACCGCGTGCTGCTCGGCGATGCCCACGTCGAACATCCGGTCCGGAAAGGCCTTCGAGAAGATGTCCAGGCCCGTGCCCGTGTCCATGGCCGCGGTGATGCCGACGATCTTGTCGTCGTGCTTCGCCAGCTCCACGAGGGCCTTGCCGAAGACGGTGGTGTAGCTGGGGGGCGTGGGCTTGGAGGGGTCCACCGCCGGCTTGCGCATCTCGCCGGCCTCCGCGTCGAAGGCGGTGACCCCATGCCATTTCTGGCTGTCCTGCACGGCGGGCTCGTAGCCGTAGCCCTTTTTAGTTTGCACGTGGAGCAGGACCGGCGCGTCCTCCATGAGCTTCTTGGCCTCCTGGATGGCCTTCACCGTGGCGTTCACGTCGTGGCCGTTCACCGGGCCCATGTAGCGGAAGCCCAGGTCCTCGAAGAGCAGGCCGGGCACCATGAGGCGCTTGATGCTCTCCTCGCTCCACTTGGCGACCTTGGCCACGTTGCGGGAGACGGCCTCCACCGGGATGGCCTTGATGGTGGCCTCGATGCGCTCGCGCCAGCGGTTGTAGTACTGGCCCGACATGATCTGGTTCAGGTAGCCCTGCAGGGAGCCCACGTTGGGGCTGATGCTCATGTCGTTGTCGTTCAGGATCACCAGGAAGTGCTTCGCCTTGAGGTACCCCGCCTGGTTGAGCCCCTCGAAGGCCATGCCCGCGGTCATGGAACCGTCGCCGATCACCGCCACACAGGAATAGTCCTGGTGCTGCAGGTCCCTGGCCTTGGCCATGCCCAGCAGGGCCGAGATGCTGGTGCTGGCGTGTCCGGCGCCGAAATGGTCGTAGGGGCTCTCGTCCCGCTTCAGGAAGCCCGCCAGGCCGTGGTGCTGGCGCAGGGTGGGGAAGCGGTCCTTGCGGCCCGTGAGGATCTTGTGGGGATAGGCCTGGTGCCCCACGTCCCAGATGATGCGGTCCGTCAGGAAGTCGAATTCATGGAAGAGGGCGACGGTGAGTTCGACGGTGCCGAGGTTGGAGCTGAAATGGCCGCCGGTGGAGGAGATGGAATCGATGAGGAACTGGCGGAGCTCCGTGGAGAGCTGCTCCAGCTGGGCCGGCGTGAACTGCCGCACGGCCTGGGGGGCGCCGAGGGAATCCAGCAGGGGATAGCGGCTGCTCACGCTTCCCTTGTTTCCAAGTACCTGGCCCAGGCCTGCAGCGAGCTGGGGTTGGGAAGGGACTGCAGTCGACATACGGCACGCTCCGTGGCTTCCTGCAAAGCCGATCGGGCACCGTCGAGGCCCAGTAGCGCAGGGTAGGTGATTTTACCCTTCCCGCAGTCTTTTCCTGCACGTTTACCGAGGGTCGAAGCATCCGAGGTCGCGTCGAGGATGTCGTCCTGGATCTGGAAAGCCAGGCCCAGGGCGGCTCCGGCCTCCCTCAAGGCCTCGATCTGGGCCTCGTCGCCGCCCCCCAGGATGCCTCCCAATTCGAGGGATGCCCGCAGCAGGGCGCCGGTCTTGAGGCGGTGGATGGTCCGCAGGTGGGCCAGCCCGTAGTCGAGGCCCTCCCGGGTGAGGGCTTCGCCTTCCAGGTCCAGGGCCTGTCCCCCCGCCATGCCCCGCCAGCCGGCGGCGACGGCCAGGACCTCCAGGGCCCGGGCGCGGCGCTCCGGGGGAATCGCGCCCTCCCCCGCGAGAATGCGGAAGGCCTCGGTGAGCAGGCCGTCCCCGGCGAGGATGGCGTGGGCCTCCCCGAAAGCGATGTGGCAGGTGGGCTTGCCCCGGCGCAGGTCGTCGTCGTCCATGGCGGGGAGGTCGTCGTGGACCAGGGAGTAGGTGTGGATCAGCTCCAGGGCGAGGGCCCCGGGCAGGGCCGCGTCGGCAGCACCACCCACGGCCTCCGCGGCCAGCAGGCAGAGGATGGGGCGCACCCGCTTGCCGCCGGCGGAAAGGCTGTAGCGCATGGCCTCCCCGAGGCGGGCGGCCTCCCCGTCCTGGAAGGCTTCCAGGAGCCGGCCCTCCACCCGGGGCAGCAGGCGGTCCAGGTCCCCGCGGACGGCCAGGGCCGCAGGGATCACGGGCCCTCCT
>JBGASS010000253.1:0-5070 GCA_044229555.1 Holophagaceae bacterium | reverse complement strand
ACCGATCGAGGCCACCTTCACCGTCGCGCTGTAGTCGTGCTCGGTGATCTTGGGCTTCCCGGCGCTGCCCGCCGGGGTACGGTCGGCGAGGTCGAGACCGTCCGGCCGCTGTAGTCGAAGGCGGGTGGTCAGGCGGATGTCCAGGCCCAGCGCTGCTCGGGTGTAGTCGGTGTTCGAGGAATCGGTAGGGTCTTGGCGGCCTTGGTCCCGTCCTGGAGGTAGGAAAGGCCCACTTCGCCGAATTTCGGAATCCTCAGCCCCAAACGGGTGCCGAAGATGAAATCCCGCTGGAAGTCGTAGTCCTTCTGGGTGACGGCGTCCCGGGTCTTGTAGAGGAGTACACCGAGCTGGCCCATGGGGGCGAGATCGTGAAGCCGCCGCGGAGGTCGGCCTGGGCGCTGACGCCGTCCACCTGCTCGATGGCCACGCCCTGGTTGACGGTGAAGCGGCCGGCCTTGAGCTCGGCGTTGGCCTGCTGGAAGCGGTAGCGGACGTAGCCGTAGGTCAGCTCGCCGGAGGTCTTGCTTTCCGGCAGGGACTGGTCGGCCAGGTCGGCCCGGCCCCAGCCGAAGAGGTGGAGGGACAAGCCGTCCCGGCCCACGTTGGTGACATCGAGGCCGAGGAACTGGGTGGCCGGGGCGAAGGTAGCCCATTGAAGCCCGGCGCGTCCTGCTTCCACATCTGGGCGATGGTGGTGCTGTACAAGCTGAAGTCCTGGGACCAGCCCGTCGTGGAAGCTACATGCCGGGTGATGAGGACCGGCTTGGTGCTCAGTTTCGCCGGAGTACTCTCCGCTCGCAAACCGCCCCAGCGGCGCGGCCAGCATGACCCGGAATCGCTTGTGCATGCGGAACCTCCCTAGAAAAAATAGGCATTAGGATGAGTTTGTCTAGAATCCGGACAGGCCCTGGCCAGGTCAAGGACCTTTTCTGCTTCTGCGTTGGTGGACTTCCGCGGCCGATTCTCGTGGCCCCGCGTTGGGGAGGCCCCCTCCGCGTTTCCGGCGGGAGGGATGGAACAGATTCCCCGCCCTGGATCTTCTCCTTGAAGAAGGTGAACCAGGTCTGGCTTCACCGCACAGTATTCCACTCGCGAACGTCAAACCCGAGTTACCTTCGTCACAAGCGCTGGCCGGGGCCTGGGGATGGACGGAGGCCGGCCAGCGCCCGCCGGGATGGAACTCGCGCCACCACTGGTTTTGCGCCGGACGGGCAGGGCCCTTCAGAGCCCCTTCGAAAGGCGTTGCTGATCTCGGTGCGGGGAAAACGGGTCTCGAGGTCAGGTCCAGACCTCTTCCACCGTCACGGGCCCAGCGGATGAGCCCCGGGGAGAGGGCGAGCCAGTAGGCGACGATCTCCTGGGCCTTGGGGCGGCCGCCAGCAGGCTCCGGTGACGCCGGCAGGGCCACTGTTCAGGCGCAGCTCGCGGCCAAAGCGGCCGACCTTCTTCCGGTCACCGTCCTTGACGCTCGACGCAGGACGATCTTCGATCCGGCGCGGGTTCGAAGGCGATCCCCTTGTGGACCGTGCTGGCGCCGAGGTATTCGACGTCCGTGTGGTCATACACGCAGCCGGCGGCCTCCAGGCGCTTCCACACGATGTCGGCGCAGAGCTTCGCCTTCTCCAGGGCCCGCGGGCCGGGCAGGGTGAGCTGGCCGGTGGACTTGTAGCCCTTGAGGTAGCTGCCGCTCACCTTCAGGAAGGGCGTCTTGGGCCGGCCCTGGATGCCGCCCACCGCCACGCGGTCGGGGCCGTCCTGCCGCAGCCGGATGGAGGTGAAGTCCGCCACCACGTCGGGGGTGATGTAGTTCTCGGGATCCCCCATCTCGTAGACGAGCTGCTCCCCCACGGTGTCCACGGTGACCATGCCGCCGGTGCCCTCGGCCTTGGTGATGACGAAGGAGCCGTCCTCGCTCACTTCCGCGATGGGATAGCCCACGTTCCAGAGGTCCGGCACCTCCCACCAGCGGGAGAAGTTGCCCCCCGTGGACTGGGCGCCGCACTCCAGGATGTGGCCCGCCACGGTGCCCGCGGCGAGCCGGTTCCAGTCGTCGGCCTTCCAGCCGAACTCGTGGATGAGGGGCGCCAGGGTCAGGCCGGGGTCCGTGCAGCGGCCCGTCAGCACGATGTCCGCGCCGGTGGCCAGGGCCTCCACCATGCACTGCGTCTCCATGTAGACGTTGGCGCTGATGATCTCGAGCTCCTCGTCGAAGAGGCCCGCGCCGGTGTCCATGTTGGCCAGCTTGAGGCCCGCGGCCTTGAACTCCTCCAGGCGGTCCAGGACGTCGTCGCCGGTGACGGTGGCGATCTTCAGGCCCTTCACGCCCAGCTTCCGCGCGACCTCGAGGATGGCGGCGCGGCAGGCTTCCGGGTTCACGCCGCCGGCGTTGGCGATGACCCGGATGCCCTTGGCTTTGATCATCGGAAGGGTGCGGGCCATGAGGTCCACGAAGTCCGGCGTAGCCCAGCGCCGGGTTCTTGCGCTTCTGCTTCTGCATGATCGACAGCGTGACTTCCGCCAGGTAGTCCAGGTTCAGGTAGTCGATCTTCCCGTACTCGATGAGGCGCACGGGAGCGTCGATGCTGTCCCCCCAGAAGCCCTGGCCATTGGCGATGCGGACGATCTTCGGCATGGTCACTCCAACCCTTCGATCTTACGTGGCACTGGTCTACTGGCGAGATTGGAAAGTGGTCCAGTCCCTTCCCGCCGGGAGGACCTAGTCTGGACCATCCTTCCCCGGAGACCCCCATGACCCGCCTCCTGACCCGTGCCCTGGCCCTCGCTCTGGTTTCGCTTCCTGCGCTGTCTGCCCCGGCCGCCAACCTGGTGGTGTTCCGCCGCAACCAGGTCTATGGATCGGCCAACTTCTACTGGAACCAGCTCCAGAACGGCGCGTACATCCAGCAGTTCCCCGTGAGCTCCAACATTGTGGTGCCGCCCGGGCAGAAGTTCGTGGTGACCGGCATCCGCTACTGGTTCACCGGCTCCTACGGCGTTGACCTCAGCCTCGGGTTTTCGACCTCGGGCGTGCACAACTCTACCTACCAAAAGATGGTCCGGGTCCCGACCCAGGGCTCCCTGGCCTCCTTCGATTACGGGGAGCAGTTCACCACGGGCATCAGCTTCGCGGCCGGCACCCAGGTCGAGCTCAGGGTCACCAAGGTCAATGCGGGCAGCTCGGATACGGTGGTCAGCGCCTATCTGTACGGCTATTTCGAGCCCTGAACGCGGGCGCCGGGCCCCTTAGTCACAGGTATGTCAAAGCCATGCAGCCCTTCCATTCGGCCAGCGGTTCCGGGGGCTCGGAGGGGCGGGCGGCGCGCATTTGGCGGGGCGGGAAGCCTGGACGACAATGGAGGCATCCACACGTTGGACCTTCATTGGAGACAGCCATGAACCGAACCCGATTCACCCGATGGGCCCTTCCGGCCCTGCTCGCCCCGGCCCTGCTCATCACGACCATCGCCTGCGACAAGAAGCCGCAGGAGGACAAGCAGGTGCAGACCCTGGCGGCCAAGGCCAACGAGGCCCAGGCCATCCAGCAGCAGATCCAGAGCGCCGCCCAGACCCAGGCCAAGGCCGCCGACGCCGCGAAGATGCCGGACGCCAAGCCCAATCCGGAGACCATGCAGCTCAGCCCCGAGCAGAAGTCGCTCCTGGAGAAGCGCCTCAAGGAGGAGAAGGGCACCGGCACCGGCGACCTGCTGCAGGTCTGATCCTGGACAAGGACGCCGAGATCGCGGTGCTGAACAAGAAGCTGGCCGGCGTGCGCTCCCTGCTGCCCCGGCCCGAGCTGGCCAAGGAGGGCGACAACCACTACGCCATGGCCCTGCGCTTCCTGCGCAAGCGCGGCGTGGACGAAGAGCAGGCGAAGGAGCTGATCGCGAAGACCCACATCCTGGAGGAGCTGAAGCCGGGCTGGGAGGTCTACCACTTCTACGTGAACGGCAAGTACGGCTCCTCCGTCGCCCAGGGCAAGGCCGACATCAGCCCCACGGAGGCCACCAAGCAGGCCAAGCAGAAGCTGGAAGGCGAGCGGGACGACGCGAAGAAGATGGCCGACGAGCTGCAGCAGAAGGTCGACGGCCTCATCGTCACCAAGACCAAGATCGAGGCTGACATCGAGGCCCTGCGCACGGAGAAGACCGGCCTGATGGACCAGGTGAACGGCCTCACCACCCTCTCGACCCAGCAGAAGGCCAAGCTCAACTCCATGCACTACCTGGTGGGCGAGCGGAAGAAGCTGGAGGCGGAGGGCGTCATCGTGGTGCCCATCTTCGCCAAGGACCGCATGGGCCCCAACGCCAAGTCCGCGAAGTTTGACCGGGACCTCGCCCTGGAGGGCGACGCCGTGATCACCATCAAGGCCGCGGACATGGGGATCGCCAAGATCGGCAAGGTGAACGTGATCCCGGGCTCGCTGGTGAAGGACGAGCACTACTCCCTCACCTACAGCGAGGACCGCAGCACCGCGACGGTGAAGATCCTGGACCTCGAGCGGGTGCGCAACGACCGGGTGGCCTTCGCGGTCTCCCAGTAGCCGCGGCCGGCGAAACAAGGGAAGGGCGCCCGGCGGGCGCCCTTCCTGCGTCCGGGCGGGGCTCAGCCCCCGTTGAGGATGCGTCCGACGCCGCCCAGCACCGAGCCCTCCTCCTGGCGGCTGCGGGTGGCGGCGAGGATGCGGTCCGCCATGCGGGAGAAGGGCAGGCTCTGGAGCCAGATCCGCCCGGGCCCCGTGAGGGTGGCGTAGAAGAGGCCCTCGCCGCCGAAGAGGGCGCTCTTCACGCCCCGCACCAGCTGGATGTCGTAGCGCACCGAGGGCTGCATGGCCACGATGCAGCCCGTGTCCACCCGCAGCGTCTCCCCGGGCTGCAGCACCCGGTCGAGGATCATGCCGCCGGCGTGGATGAAGACCAGGCCGTCGCCGCTCAGGCGCTGGAGGATGAAGCCCTCGCCGCCGAAGAGGCCCGCCCCGAGGCGGCGGTTGAGGGCGATGCCGAGGCTCACGCCCTTGGCCCCGGCGAGGAAACTGTCCTTCTGGCAGATGAGCTCGCCGCCCAGGTCGCCCAG
>JBGASS010000252.1:0-4339 GCA_044229555.1 Holophagaceae bacterium | reverse complement strand
CAGCCTTATCGGCCGCATCGGAACGGGGTGCTAGCGAGCGCAGCGAGCAAGGGGGATGGGACGAGTCGGATGGATCGAGTGTGTCGAAGCGCCCGTCACCCGCCATGTGGTCAACCCAGGGAAGGGCAGGGCCTCGAGGCAGGCCGAGCCCCCGTCCCCGGTCATTCCGGCCGATGACGCTTCGCGTCTGGCACCTCTGGTTGAGGCGAGGGGGAGGGCGCCCCTCGCACCAACCAGAGGTGCTCTTGAAAGGTCAACGTCAACATCAACGTCAACATCAACGTCAACGTCAACATCGAGCCTGGATTCCGCCACTCGGGCCCGCGCCGACGGAGAGGAGGCACGGAGCAGCCCGTCAGGCCTGCACATACCCCTCCGCATGCACGTCCATCACCGCCCGCCCCGACGGATCCACCATGTTCTGGAAGGCCGCGTCCCACTTCAAGGCGGTCTCCGTGCTGCAGGCGACACTGCGCTCGAAGGGGACGCAGTTCACCGCCGTAGCCGAGGGGAAGTGCTGCTCGAAGATCTGGCGGTAGAGGTAGGCCTCCTTGGTCTCCGGCGTCTTGACGGGGAAGCGCTCGGCGGCGCCGCGGAGCATGCCGTCGCTGATCTCCCGCTCGGCGGTGGCCTTGAGGGCGTTGATCCAGGCGTAGCCGACGCCGTCGGAGAACTGCTCCTTCTGCCGCCACAGCACCTCGTCGGGGATCATGCCTTCGAAGGCCTTGCGCAGGGGCCACTTCTCGATGGGCTTCGGATGCTGCGCGTTCCGCGGCAGCTTCACGGCGGGGTCCAGGGCCATGGCCACGTCCAGGAACTCCCGGTCCAGGAAGGGCACCCGGGCCTCCACGCCCCAGGCGGCGCTGGCCTTGTTGGCCCGCGCGCAGTCGTAGAGGTGCAGCTTGCCCAGCTTGCGCACGGTCTCGTCGTGGAGCTCCTTCGCGTCCGGCGCCTTGTGGAAGTAGAGGTAGCCGCCAAATATTTCGTCCGCCCCCTCGCCGCTCAGCACCATCTTGATGCCCATGGCGCGGATCTTCCGCATGAGGAGGTACATGGGCGTGGAGGCCCGGATCGTCGTGATGTCGAAGGTCTCCAGGTGGTGGATGACGTCCGAGAGCGCGTCCAGGCCCTCCTGCACGGTGAAGTGGATCTCGTGGTGCACGCTGCCGATGAAGTCGGCGACCTTGCGGGCCGGCGCCAGGTCCGGGGCGCCTTCCAGGCCGATGGCGAAGGAGTGCAGGCGCGGCCACCAGGCCGGGGAGGCGTCGTCCTCCTCCACCCGCTTCGCGCTGAACTTCGCGGCGATGGCGGCGACAATGGAAGAGTCCACGCCGCCGGAGATCAGCACGCCGTAGGGCACGTCGCACATGAGCTGGCGGTGGACGGCGGCTTCCAGGGCGGCGCGGAGCTTCGCGGCATCGTAGGGCTCGGCGGGCAGGAAGCCGGGTTCCGTCCAGGCCGGCGCGTAGTAGCGCTGGAAGCCCTGCTCCGTCTCGTGGCCCCGCATGAAGTGGCCCGGCGGGAATTCCTTGATGCGCTCGCAGATGCCCTCCAAAGCCTTCATCTCTGAAGCCACGTAGAGGTGCTCGGCCCGGTCCCAGCCCACATAGAGGGGCACGACGCCCATGGGATCCCGGGCGATGAGGAAGGTCTCCCGCGCCGGATCGTGGAGCACGAAGGCGAAGATGCCGTTCATGGCGTTCAGCCACGCCGCGGGATCGTCCGGGGCCTCGTCGTGGAGGTAGAGGATGGGCTCGCAGTCCGAGGCGGTCTGGAAGTCGTGGGGCGCCTTCAGGCCCCGCTCCAGGTCCCGGTGGTTGTAGATCTCCCCGTTCACCGCCAGCACGGCGCCGGTGCGCGCGTCCTTCAGGGGCTGGGCGCCGTGCTCCACGTCCACGATGGAGAGGCGCTCGTGGCAGAGCACCGCTTGGCCGTCGCTGAAGACCCCGCTCCAGTCGGGGCCGCGGTGCCGCAGCTTGCGGGCCTGGGCCAGAGCCTGGCGCCGCAGGTCCGGCGGGATGGTCCGCGAGGGATCGAGGTTGAGGATGGCGAGGATGCCGCACATGGGAGCTCCTGGAAGAGAGTGGAGGGGACAAAGCAAAACCCCCGAACCGCCTGCGCGGATCGGGGGTGGAAACCGGGGAGTGTCTTGACCTAGCTCAAGTCCTCGCCGGCCCACGCGCGATCCGCGCGAGAGCCGTTGTTCTTGCGGTTATTGAGGACGGAGGGGGTCATGGGGCTTTCGAGGAAGGTTCAAGCCTAAGGTGATCGGCGGCACGTTACAAGGGGGGTCCTGGGCAAGGGCGGTCCGCGCCTTCGCTAGACTGGACCCTCCGCCGGAGCCGACCATGACCACCGCCTTCAACGCCCACCTGGCGCAGCAGCTCGAGACCCTCAAGGCCGAAGGCCTCTTCAAGCAGGAGCGCGTGCTCACCACGCCCCAGGGCGCCTGGGTGGAGGCCAACGGGAAGCGGGTCATCAACCTCTGCGCCAACAACTACCTCGGGCTCTCCGGCCGCCCCGAGCTGGTGGAGGCCGGCAAGGCCGCCTTGGAGCATCATGGGTTCGGACTCAGTTCCGTCCGCTTCATCTGCGGCACCCAGGACGTGCACAAGGAACTGGAGGCGCGCCTCAGCGCCTTCCTCGGCTTCGAGGACACCATCCTCTTCGGCAGCTGCTTCGACGCCAACGGCGGCGTCTTCGAGGCCCTGCTCGGCGAGGAGGACGCCGTGATCAGCGACAGCCTCAACCACGCCTCCATCATCGACGGCATCCGCCTCTGCAAGGCCCGGCGCTACCGCTACGCCAACTCGGACATGGCGGACCTGGAGGCGAGGCTCGTGGAGGCCGCCGACGCCCGCTTCAGGCTCGTCGTCACCGACGGCATCTTCTCCATGGACGGCTTCATCGCCAAGCTGCCCCGGATCTGCGACCTCGCCGAGAAGCACGGCGCCCTGGTGCTGGTGGACGACAGCCACGCCGTGGGCTTCATGGGCGAGGGGGGCCGCGGCACCCACGAGCACTGCGGCGTCATGGGCCGCGTCCACCTCGTGACGGGCACCCTCGGCAAGGCCCTCGGGGGCGCCAGCGGCGGCTACGTCGCGGGCTCGAAGGAGGCCGTCGAGTGGCTGCGGCAGAAGGCCCGGCCCTACCTCTTCTCCAACACGCTGGCGCCGGTGATCGCCGAGACCAGCCTCACGGTCCTGGAGATGGTGAAGGCCGGCGACGGCCTGCGGGCCCAGCTGCGGGCCAACGCCGCCCACTTCCGCGCGGAGATGGGGAAGCTCGGCTTCAACCTCCTCCCCGGCGAGCACCCCATCATCCCCGTCATGCTCTTCGACGCGCCCCTGGCCCAGGCGTTCGCCAAGCGGCTCCTGGACGAAGGCGTCTACGTCATCGGCTTCTTCTTCCCCGTGGTCCCCAAGGGCCAGGCCCGCATCCGCACCCAGATGAGCGCGGCCCACACCATTGCGGACCTGGACACCGCCATCGCGGCCTTCGCGAAGGTGGGACGGGAGCTGGGGGTGATCAGCTGAGGGCTCCCTCCGCGGTGCGGGAGGGGATTGCCGGAGCGAGCAGGTCCCACTCGGGCCCGAACTGGGCGAGGAAGCCCAGGTTGTAGTTCTGGAAGAAGACGAAGACCGGCAGGAAGGCCACCGAGCTGAGGTAGGGCAGGGCTGCGAGGCAGCAGGTCAGGCATGTGCCGAGGACCATGATCACCGCCGCGCCGAGCCCAAGGGCGAGCTTCAAAAGGTAGAAGAGGAGGAATGTCACACCCCTTCCGGGCAGGAGGTCCCGGCGGAGGATCTGGAAGGCCTGGGCGGCGGACAGATCCCTCTGGTACGAGACGGGCACCACGAAATCGTTGAGGAGGAGGGAGACGATAGCGAGGATGACCGCCGTGGCGAAGAACAGCCCGCCTCCAACGAGGAATCCCGCCAGGGCCGAAGGACCGAAGGCGTGCGCCCGGATGCTGGGGAGGGCGACCAGCGCCCCCAGGCCCGCGGAGACCACCATCGCCCCCAGTCCGATCAGTGCCAGGAGGAAGCGGAACACCGCGAGGCTGTTCCCCTGGGCGCGGAAGCGCCGCCAGGGCCCGACGACCTCCGCTACACCGCGGACCACGCCATCCAGGAACATGTAGCGCCCGCGGCTGCTCAGCCACAGGAGCAGAAGCCCGACGGCGAGCAGCACCCGCAGGAGGCCAGCCCCGAGGAGGGACAGGAGCAGGACGTGCTCCGCGGCCCAGGCCTGGGCCGCGGAGAGGTTCGGGACTTCGGTGCCCCGCAGGGTGTTCCCGGGAACGCGTACGGAGGATCCGCCCCTGCTTCCGAGTTGC
>JBGASS010000251.1:0-4615 GCA_044229555.1 Holophagaceae bacterium | reverse complement strand
CCTGGATCGAAAGCCGCACGGCCTCCCGGACGGTCCTCGCCACGGCCTCCTCCGTGAAGAGGTCGAAGCCCCGGGTCTCGCCCAGGGCCTGGTAGCCGGTCTGCAGCTGTTCGCCCGCCCCGCTGGTGACGCTGATCCGCAGCACCCCCTGCACGCGGGAATCGGCGGCGAGGCTGGCGGTGAGGGCGCCCTCCCGGGCTTCCGCGGAGGCCACCCACACCGCCTGGGTGGAATCGCCGTAGCCCACGGCCACCTGCCGCACGGCCCCGGGCTGCAGGGCCTCGCCGTGGCTGCGGGCCAGGGCTTCGGCCCGGCGGACGAGGGCGACCTTCTCCCCCAGGGGCACCGTGGCCGGGTCCACGTCGATGGGGCTGGGGGTGGGATGGGCGATCTCCTGGAGGCCCGGCACGGGCACGGGCTGGCCCTGGCCCGGTGCCGCCAGGGTGAGGGCGGCGTCGAAGAGCTCCTGGATGCTCGGGGAGATGAGGTCGGAAAAGCGCGTCGTGGCGCCGTCCACCAGCCGCAGGCCCACGCCGAAGGTCTCGGAGGCGAGCACGTCCTCCATGCGCCCGTCGTCCATGCCCAGGGCCGCGGCCCGGCGCTTCTCCACGAAGGCCTCGGCGTAGTCGCCGCCCTTCGACAGGAGGGCCTGGAGGACATCCCGGAGCTGGCCGGGGCTGAAGGGAGCTTCCATGGTCGGTCTCCACCGGCGGGCTCGCCGGACGCTCCAGTCTGCCAGAAGGCGGGCCTCCGCCCGGTCGAGAAGGTCCGCGAGATCGCGGCCGTCGTTCACGATCACCAGATCCGCGTGCAGGGCCCGCTCCGCCGCGGAGGCCTGCGCCCGCAGGCGCTTGAGCGCGTCCGCCCGGTCCAGGCGGTTCCGTTCCACGAGCCTTTGGAGGCGGAGCTCCTCCGGGGCGTCCACCACCCAGAAGGCGTCGAAGTGGTGGGCGGTTCCGCGCTCCACGAAGAGGGCGGCGTCCAGCACCACGCCCTTGGTGCCGGCGGGCAGGGCCGCGAGCTTCGCGTCCCGCAGGGCCTCGATGCGGGGATGGAGGAGGGCGTTCAGCCGGGCCCGGGCAGCAGCGTCCAAACGAAAGATGCGCCCGCAAAGAGACAACCGCACTCGGTCCAGGCCGCCATCCGGCGCGAGGACGGCCGCGCTTCGAAGGCCGCCACCTCCCGCAGGCCCGCCGTGCCCGGGGCGACGGCCTCCCGGGCCAGCCCGTCCGCGTCGATCACCGCCCAGCCCCGGGCCGCCAGCAGCCCCGCCACGTGGGTCTTGCCGGCGGCGATGCCGCCGCTGAGGCCGAGGAGGGGGAAGGGGGGGAGGTTCGGTTGAGGTATTGCCAAGCCGGGCCCTTGCGGAAGATGAAAGGATCATGTTGGGGCATCAAGGAGTCTACGTGCATACCCAGCGCTTGGCGTCGTCGATCCTGTTCTGCGGCGTCTCCTTGGCCGGCGCGGAATGGCCGCCCATCCCGGGTTCCGCCTGGGCCGTCAAGGAGGATCCGGCCAAGGGGATCCAGGGCGGAGTCGTGATCGAGGACCGGATCTCGTTCCGGAAGAAGGAATTCGAACGTTTCAAGCGCATCCGCATCCTGAGCCAGGCGGGCCGGAACGCCCTCGACCTGGAACCCTACGACCCCAAGGCGGGCAGCCTGGAATTCCGGGTCGTGCAGCCGGATGGCACGGAGACCCGTTTTGATCCAGCCCGGGACTCGGTCGAGAAGCAAGTCGTCATCGGCGGGATCACCCACGCCTACCGCTCGCCGGTGCTCTCGGGCGTGAGCAACGACTGCATCGTGGACTGGCGCTGGCGGGTCCCTGACTGGCGACGCGCTGATCATGCCCGCGCTTTGGCCTCAGCCACGAATGGCGGCTGTCGAACCAATTCCCGACCAGCGCGCTTCATGATCGAAATCGCGAAGGATCTCAAGGGCCACCACGCGCTGCTGGGCACCGAACTGGGCCGGCCCCGAGGCGCTGGGGATGCGGAGACCTTCCGCTTCGTGTTCCGGAGCGTCCCGGCGGAGGAGGCCGTGCCCTTCGGCCTGGCCTCCCAGATGCCCGGCCCCCGGCTGGCGGTCTGGTATCCCCTCCCGGAGTCGCTCTCAGAGGGCAGGACCGGGAAGGGTCCGCTGGACTGGTCCCTCCTGGCCGGCGCCCTGCAGAAGTACTACGAGTTGGATGCCCGCGGGAATCCGGTGAAGCAGGGCCGAAGTTTCAACGCGTTCGCCGAGGCCGTCCTGAAGGAAGCGCCCAGGGCCAGGCATGACCGGGCCATCCATGTCCTGAAATTCCTGGAGTCCAACATCCTGAACACCAGCTATCCCACCCGGCAGGAACGGTTGAACCGCCCGAAGTCCGTGGTCGAGGAGGAGGCCGATCCCGCGGATCTCGAGGGGGCGGTCCAGAGGGGCCGGACGAACGGGCACGGGATGGCCTACCTGTTCTACCACCTGATGAAAAGGGCCGGCGTGCAGCCGACGCTGCTGCTTGTCGCCGACCGCCAGGCCCGCCTCTTCGATCCAGGCCGTCCCGATCCCTACCAGCTGGACACCGCCATCATCGGCATCCGCTCGGAACGCGGGGAGCTCCTGCCGGTCCATCCCTCCAAGCGCTTCTTTCCGACGGGCCTCATCGAAGCCGAGTACCAGGGGACGAAGGGGCTCTACATCAATCCGTACAACGCCCAGGCCCAGGTCATCGAGATCCCCTTCCAGGAGCCCATCACCAACCGCTCGACCTATGCGTACACCGTCTCGGTCGGAGAGGAGACGGATTCATTCTCCTTCAAGGCCGGATTCCTCGGCCTGCCCGAATACCGGTTGAGGTCCGCCTGCCTCGGCATGGAGGACGGCGGGCAGCCGGCCTTCCTGCGCGAGGAGCTCCAAGCCCAGACCCGGAGCGGGGGCTACGTCCTATCGGAGGCGCGGATCGAGAACGCAGGGTCCGCCCGCCAGGACCTCGAATGGCGGGTCTCCGGGACCGTCGAACGCGAGGAGGGCCGCCACCGGACGGTCCATCCCTTCCCCGGCCTGCCCCTGCCGCTCCAGGCGCCGGCCCGGTGGCCTGAAACAAGGACGCAACCCATCGTGCTGCCCTACCGGATGGTGTTCAGTGCGAGCAGCCGCATCGAGGTCCCCGAGGGGCGCCAGCTCCGGAGCGTGGACCCGATCGACGCCCGCAATTCCGTCGGCACGGTCCAATGGTCGCTCAAGGCTCTGGAAGGGACCTCCGGGCGGGTCTGGGCCGTCAGCTACACGGTCACCATCACCCAGGCGATGCTGGGAAGGGAGGAATACGGAGCCTTGAAGACCTTCCTGTCGTGGGTGAACGAAGGGAAGAACAGGTTGCTGATCCTGGAGAAGCGCTGAAGGGCCGCCTCACTTCACCGTGAAGGTGAGGTTGAACTCCTCGCCGAGCATGTTCTGCTCCGTCGTGTCCACCACGACGAAGACCGTGGCCTTCTCCGCCTTCGGATTAGCGTAGGAGGCTTCGGGATTCCCCGTGGGGATGCGGTTCTGCAGCATCCCCTCCTCGAGGTGGCCCCAGCGGTTGACGACCTTGACGAGGAACCAGGCCTCGTGGACGCCCGTCAGCCGCGCGTGGAGCCGGCCCCGGGGCGGTACCTCCACGCGGTAGGCCCGCCAGCCCGCCGGGTCCCCGATGCGGTCGTGGACGGCGAGGGGGGTGGAGGGGACGGCCACGGCCGGGATCGAGGCCGTGCGCCGGGACTGGTGGCGCATCTGCGCCTCGATCCCGTTGAACCGCAGGCCTCGGGCCGGGTCCGGCATCCGGTCCGTCATGGGGCCGGGGACGGCGGGGAGCGTCTTGCCCTCCACCTGGGGAATCTCGGGAGTCTGGGCGAGCAGGGAACAGGTGAAGAGCAGGGCCGGGACGCGCATGGGACCTCCGTGTCCAATATGCGCGCGCGACGGCTCAGGACAAGCATTCCAAGCCCGTCCGCAGCACCCGGTCTCTGCGCCCGCGCCCCGCGCTACACTGGGCGACTGCGAACCGAGGACCCATGAGCAACGACACCCAGGACCTGGCCGAGCTGGAGAAGCCCATTCTGGAGCTGGAGGCCCAGCTCCGAGCCCTGGACATGGATCCCGCCAAGGCCAAGGAGCGCGAGAAGCTCGCCAAGAAGCTGGAAAAGCTCCGCGGCGAGGTCTTCGCCAGCATCACCGACTGGCAGCGCAGCCAGCTGGCGCGGCATCCCAAGCGCCCCTACACCCTCGACTACCTGGAGCGCATCTGCGAGCGCTTCGAGGAGGTCCACGGGGACCGGCACTTCGGGGACGATCCGGCCATCGTGGCGGGGCTGGGCTGGATCGACGGCAATCCCCTCATGGTCATCGGCCAGGAGAAGGGCCGGGACACCAAGCAGAAGATCCTGCGCAACTTCGGCATGCCCAAGCCCGTGGGATACCGGAAGGCCCACCGGATTATGAAGCTGGCGGAGAAGTTCAAGCGGCCGGTGCTCTGCCTCATCGACACCATGGGGGCCTATCCGGGCATCGAGGCCGAGGAGCGGGGCCAGGCCGAGGCCATCGCGCGGAACCTCCTGGAGATGGCGAAGCTGCGGGTGCCCATCGTGGCGGTGGTG
>JBGASS010000250.1:0-4346 GCA_044229555.1 Holophagaceae bacterium | reverse complement strand
CTGCCCCGCGCGGGGAAGTTCGATCTGCGCAGAGACCGACTGCACCGCATCCGTGAGCGGATAGCTTCCCACCATGATCATTCCGTCCATGGCTCGGCGGAGGGAGGGGTGGCTATAGAGCAGAAGGTTGCTGCCCGGGTTGAAGAGGACCGCCCCCGGATGGTAGGCCCGGATCCGTTCCGCGATGAAGGCGACATCCTGGGGATCGGTACCAAGGATGCCGATGTGGGTGTAGCCCCGGCGGGCCAGGGCACGAATGGCCACGGCGAGCTGCTGGTCCGTATTCCCCGTTGCGGAGCGGGAGAAATTGGGCAGGACGTCCGAAAAGGGGGCACTCTCATCCTCCCCCAGGTCCAGTAGGCTCGATGGGAGGAATACCTTCAGTCCGGGGCTCGTTCCATTGACGCTCTGCTCCTGGCGATGCCGTTCCCGGCGCAGGTCGGAGACCCCGAGGGGGAAACGGATGGTATGGATGGCCTCAGACGCCGTTGTCCCGAATGTCGTTGATTCGGTGAATAGTGCGATCCGGTCGATTCTGACGCCCTGATGCCCGAAGAAATCCACAATGCACGCCATGCGCGAGGCATTGCTGATGTTTTGGAACGGGGAGTCGGTGCCAAAGAAGTCCGCGCTCCCTTGGGCTCCCTTGACCACCTTCCCGTGGAAGATTTTCGGATCAATCGTCACCGTGGTAGGAGTGATCGAATAGTGAACTCGGCCCCTGCATTCCTGCCGGAGATCCGCCTCCCGCAAGGCCTGCCCCAAAGATTCTGCGCTCCCACTGTAGTTGGGACCAATGATGCTGACGGGAATGATCCCATCCGAGTCGGCCTGTACTAAGTTTGGGATCTCCCGGGCGGCGTTCAGAAGGGCCTGGTGGTTGATGCCGAGGGCCTGGCTCTCCCCCACCAAGAAAAGGACGTGGAAGTGCGCGCCGTTGCTGCCTAGTGCCTTGAGGTTGCTGAGCAGCACCACGCCCGGTCGCCGGGACAGGTAGCGAGAGGACGGAAAGGACCGCGCTGCAGCCTCGGCCTGAATGTCGGCGTCGGGGTCCCCCGCCTCTCCACTGCCCTTGGCACCTGACCTGCCCTGGCCGTCCGCGAGGATCGGCCACCACGGCAGCCAGAACTTCCGGACCTCGAAGCCGTTGTCCCGGTAGGCCTCCAGGATGGCATCGAGGCGCTGATCGAAGTTGAGGGACTGGCGGGTCTTCACGGGATCCGGAAGGATCACGATGCTGGCGGACACCGCCGGGCTGGGAAGACTTTGTTTTTTCACGCCCAGTTCATGGAGGAACTCGCCGAGGGCGGCCGAGGAATTCAACGGCGCCTCCCTCTCCGGGGTGCTCACGGAGCCCGTGGCTGGGCCAGCCTCCCCGGCGCCACGGGCGGCCACGGACGTCCGGTCGGCCGGGGCGGGCGCGGGGGTTCCGGCCATGGGGCCGAACAGCGCCACGAGGGCCAGAACCCCCAATGGCAATCCAAATCCGGGCCGGCCGGCCACGGATCACACCCGCCCTTGGAGCAGAGCCGTGACGATGCCCTGGAAGCGCTCCCATCCGTTGAGCCCGCCGTTCACTGCCTTCCTCACCTCCTGCCAGCGGCGGGCCTGGGCCAGGGCGGGAATGCCGTGCGTCTGGAAGTAAAGGGCCAGGATCCGGGCGGCGGCCTCCGGCTCTAGAGCCCGATCGGGCTCTCCAAGGAGGTCCATGCCGAGCAGCCCGCCGTAGCGCGCGTAGTTGGCGCGGCCGCTGATCTGGATGAAGCCGCGGCCCTTGAATCGCACCGCGTCTTCTACCGCCAAATTTCCAAGCCGCTTGCGCACCTTCGTGTTGGTCCAATAGTGTTCGATGAAATAGGCCTCGTTCCCCCGCTCCGGAATGGGCAGGAACTGGCCCGTTTCCACCGCCACCGTGGCGGCCGCGGCCACCTGGGTGAAGAGGTCTCCCATCCCCAGCCGCTCCAGTTCCGCAAGGATGGCGGGCCAGGCGGCCTCCACGTTTTCCGTCGAAGCTTGGGTGGCACGGGCGATGTCCCGGAGGGAGAGCCTCACCGAACCGGGCCCACCCGGGGGAACGCCGGCACGCGCGGGTGCCGGCCCGGACTTCGACGAGGCCTTTCCGGCCTTCGAAGGGGTTGGTCCTGGCGAAGCGGACGCCGTTCCTGGTGCCACCGCGGCCGGGGCCGTCCCTTCCATGAACCGCGCGATGGATTCCAGGATCTCCGGATCGTCATCGAAGGACCCGTGCAGTGTGCTGTCCAGTTTGGCGGGCCGCTGGAAGCGGACCTTGCCCTTCAGCCACTGCTTGAGGAAGGGGTCCACATCCTTTTCGCTGCCAGACTTGTCCCGGTCGATGAAGCGCGCCATGCCCAGTAGGGGTGTCGGCACGTGTTCCTCGAAGCTCCGGCTGACGAGGTAGAGGAGGCTCTTGCGGTAGATGCCGCCCACCTGGTCGTCCTGCTCGTCGTCGTCCGCCATGGTCACAAGCTGGAAGCGGCCGATCTTCCCCTGCTGCACGCTCGGAAGCACGGTGCTTCCGAAAAGGTCCGTCCGGACGGCGGGGGCGAGGTAGGTGAGGGACTCCACCTGGATGCCCTCGGCGGCCAGCCACTCCGCCAGATGGGCGTGGAAGATCGACCCAGCGCTGTGTCCGAGCAGGTGCACCTCCACGGGCACCTCGGCGGCCTTCAGGCGCTTGAACAGCTCCACGGCCGGGCCGCCGTCGTCCGAGCGCCCGAATACCGCTACCCGGGCATCGCCCTTCATGTCGGTCCACATGGCCTTGCCCAGAGGCCGGCCGAAGATTTCCAGCATGCGGTCCCAGGCGTCGGAGAGTCCGAGGGCCGCGGCCTCGCCGCCCCGTCCCCTCAGGAGGTCGCCGAGTGTTTCCAGGAAGCCGGTGTGCCAGAGGAAGTGGACGGGGTAGAAAGTCCCGCCGCGATCGGCCAGCCACTTCATGTACTGGTAGGTCTTCCAGGCGGACAGCCCCTCGCCTACCAGGCCGCCGTGGGCGTAGACCATCAGCCGCGCAGGCCCCTTATGATCGATTCCGTGCTTCCGGATCCGCGCCACCATGTCGTCTAGATCGCCGGGCAGGGTGCGGAAAGGGCCCTGAGTATCGAAGGCCCCTTCCCGGATCGCGATGTAGTGGCCGTGGATGAGCGATTCGTCCAAGGCGGGCGCGGCCGCCATGCCTTTCCTGCCAAGGGTCGGGGCCACCTGGTCTTCGACCCGCCCTACGCCGATCTGGGCCACCCACGCGTCCATCCGGTTGGCGAGCCAGTCCGCGTAGGAGAGCAGGGCAAATCCTCCGCTCCCCCACGCCTTTCCCCAAGAGTTCTGGACGATGAAGCCGTCCTGCGTGTAGCCCACCAGCGCGAAGGCGTGGCCTCCCGAGGGATCCGGGGGCTGCTTGGCATTCCATGGGATCCGGGCCAGTCCCGAACCCTTCCTCGCTGGCGCATCCCATCCCTCGTGGACTTGGGCGCTTACCAGCACGGCCCCCACCTCCAGAAGGGCGCACTGGAGATCGTTGATGCTGCTAGTGGGGACCCGGAAATAGGCACCGAGGGGGCGCAGCGCCGCCTTGCGGTATACCTCGGGATCGATGCGCCGGCCCTGGCTCGCGGCCAGGAAGCGGAGGTCACCCTCGAGGCAGGCCCCGTGTTTAAGAAAGCCCTTCATCGCTCCCCGGATGCTCGAACCTTCGTAGTCCTCCCCCTTCCATTCGTCGTACCGTTTCGCGTTCTCGTAGAGGAAACGGGGGGAGACGAGGGAGGGACTGGTGCCTGAGCGGTTCAGGAGCAGGTTCACCACGGCGGCCATGCCGTAGCCCGTGCAGGCGCCCTCCTGTCCCTGGTCCAGGACCGTAGGGGCCCGGCCTCGGCCATCCAACTCCGGCGGCAGGGCTGCGAGCCGCGGCGTGTAGATTCGATCCCTTACGTCGAAACTGTCCGCCGGGACGTTCAAGATCCGGTGCTCTTGGGCAAGTTTGGCGCGGGGAGCCCCCGACCAGGCCGCTTCGGGGGAGAACGGAAAGGAGGGCGAAACTTTTCTCGTAGGCATGAACCACCGCCTTGGCATTAATTAAACGAATGGGACTGTAGGGGTTCTGGACGAAGTACAAGTTCTTATCCAGTTTCATACCACCCGCTAAACCCCAATCAAGTCGCCGCCATTCGGCATGGGAATGTCTCGTTTCCAGACTTCGTCCAGAACCTGGATATGACATCGCATTGGTTTAGTTCAAAACTGGTCACCGGTGAGCACCTCTCAGCCCGCACCGCTAAAGTACCTCTCCAGGCCTGGCGGGGTCATCTCTCTAAAGGGGGTCGAGCCGGTTTCGA
>JBGASS010000249.1:0-4361 GCA_044229555.1 Holophagaceae bacterium | reverse complement strand
GCCCCGTCGGACCCCCTCGTCCACGGAACCCTGGAAGGGGTGCCGGTGGTCTTCCTGTCCCGCCACGGCCTGGGCCACCGCTTCACGCCGTCGGAGGTGAACTACCGCGCCAACGTGTGGGCGATGAAGGCGGCGGGCTGCGAGATCCTCCTCTCCGTCAGCGCCGTGGGCAGCCTGCAGGAGCGGCACGAACCCGGCACCCTGCGCCTGCCGGACCAGTTCATCGACCGCACCCACCTCCGCGCCTCGACGTTCTTCGGCCAGGGGCTGGTGGGCCACGTGAACTACGCGGATCCCACCTCCGCCTGGCTGCGGGAGAAGCTCCTGGCGGCCGGCCGGCGCCTGCTCCTGCCCATCGAGGACGGCGGCACCTACGTGTGCATGGAGGGCCCGCAGTTCAGCACCCGCGCGGAGAGCCGCCTGCACCGCGCCTGGGGCGCCGACCTCATCGGCATGACCCAGGCGACGGAGGCCAAGCTGGCCCGGGAAGCCGAGCTGGTCTTCGCCACCATCGCCCTCGTCACCGACTGGGACGCCTGGCGGGACGAGGAGGAGGGCGCCGTCGGCAGCGACATCATGGCGATGATGGCGGCCAACGTGAACAAGGCCCAGGACCTGCTGCGCCGGGTGGTGGGGGACCTCGCGGACGGTCCGCCGGAGCAAGAGCCCGCCCGCCACGCCCTGGCCACGGCCCTGGTGACGCCCCCGGAAAAGGTGCCGGCGGAGACCCGGGAGCGGCTGCGGCTGCTGGTGGGGAAGTACGGTTACTGAGCGCCCTCAGTTCCGCTGGGTCTCCAGCAGCCCCACGCACACGCCGCTGCGCCCCTTCCGGGCGTGGTCGAGGGCGGTGCGGCCCTTGAGGTCCGCCCGCAGGGGATCGGCGCCGGCGTTCAGCAGCCACTGCAGGGCCGCGGGATCCTCGAGGCGCGCGGCGAGCATGAGGGGCGTGGTGCCGTCGGGCAGGGCGCGGTCCGCGTCCAGGTTGCCCTTGGTGAGGAGGAAGGCGAGGGTTTCGCGCCGGGCGGGGCAGGCCTGGCCCTGGAGGGTCCAGTGCAGGGCGGTGCGGCCGGCGGCGTCCAAGCGGTGGGGATCCGCGCCGGCCGCCAGGAGCAGCTGCATCAGCGTGGGATCGAAGGCCGCCATGATGCGGGACCGCTCGGCGGCGCGCATGAGGGGCGTGACCCCCCGGGCGTCCGCCCGGTCGGGATCCGCGCCCTTTTCCAGGAGCAGCTTCGGGATCTCCGGGATCACGAGGTCCTGGACGGCGGCGTAGAGGGCCGTGCGCCCGCCGGCGTCCACGGCGTTCACGTCGCAGCCCAGATCCAGGAGCAGCTTCACCCCCTGCAGGGAGGCCCGCATGCGGTGGAGGAAGGTGCGGCCGGCGGCGTCCCGCTCGTGCAGGTCCGCGCCGCGCTGCATGAGGGCGAGGGCGATCTCCTTCTCGCCCAGCAGGATGGCCAGGAAGAGGGGCGAAAAGCCCGAGGCGTCCCGCACCGAAAGGCTGGCCCCGGCCTGCGCCAGCAGCTCCACCAGGTCGAGGCGTCCCGTGCGGATGGCGGCCATCAGCGGCGTTTCGCCGGAGCCGTCCCGCGCCTCGAGGAGGGCGCGGCCCTCCAGCAGGCCCTTCACCAAGTCCAGGTCCCGGGCCGCGATGGCCGCGTGCAGCGTCGAGGGGGCCGCCACGGGAACGGCAGCCTTCCGCTTCGCCGGATGCCTGGCGCCCCCCGGCCGGGCGGGGAGCTGCATCGTGCCCAGCGCCACGAGCACGAGGGGAAGGTGGTGGCGGCCCATGGCCCATTGTGGCATCCCTCGCCGGGAGGATCGTGCGGGGCCGGGGATGCGGCCAGAATGGCGGCATGCGCCTCCTGGACCTCGCCGCCCTGTGCAGCGGCCTCTCCATCCTGGGGAGCCTCGCGGTGCTGCGCCATCACTTCGCGAAGCTGCCCCGGCTGCCGGAGGCGCCTCCGGAGCGGGAGTCCCGGGGGCGGGTCTGCCTCTGCATGCCCGCCCGGGACGAGGCGGGGGAGATCGGAGCGGCGCTGGATTCCTGGCTCGCCCAGGACTACCCGGACCTCGCCGTCGTGGTGGTGGACGACGGGTCCACGGACGGCACGACGGAGCTTCTGGCCGCCAGGGCGGATCCGCAGCGCGCTGCCGGGGCCGGACGCCTGCGGGCGCTGCGCAACGACAGCCTGCCGGCGGGCTGGCTGGGGAAGAACCACGCCCTGCACCTGGCCTCCCGCACGCCGGAGGCCCTGGCCGCCGACTGGCTGCTCTTCGTGGACGCGGACGTGCAGGCGACGCCGGACCTGCTGCGCCGGGCCTTCGCCTTCCTCGACGCCCAGCCCGCGGACATCCTCGCCCTCCTCTTCGCCGTGGACGCCGTCACGCCCGCGGAGCGCCTCTGCGTGGCGCTCTCGACCCCGGGCTTCCTCATCCTGGTGCCGCCCCACTGGGTGCCGGACCCCGGGCGCCCCGCCTTCGCCGGCATCGGCGCCTTCACGCTGGTGCGCCGGCCCGCCTACGACGCCGTGGGGGGCCACGCCGCCGCCCCGATGGAGGCGGTGGACGACATGATGCTGGCGCGCCGGGTGAAGCGGGCGGGCTACGTGAACCGCCTGGCCCTGGGCGGCCCCATGCTGCACCTGCGCTTCTACCACGGACTGCTGGACCTGGTCCGCGGCATGCGGAAGAACACCGCCGGGCTGCCGGGCTGGTGGCTGTTGCCCCTGGCCATCCTGCTGGTCCTGGCCCACCACGCGGGCCCCCTGCTGCTGGCCCTGGCGGGCTTTCCCGGGACCGGCCTTCTCCTCCTGTTCCTGGCGGCGGCCCTCACCGGCGACGTGGCCCAGCGGATCACGGGCCGGCCCATGGACGCCCTCTGGATCCTCTGGCCCCTGAACGGTCTGGTCCTGGCCTGGGGGATGGGCTGGGCCTTCCTGGACCGGCTGCGGGGACGGAACACCTGGCGGGGCCGGTCGGTCATCCTCAAACCTATGAGTTAGGGTTGCTTGAGGGAAAAGCGAAAAATCTTCTTGAAATTTTCGCCCCTCGATTCATCCTTGGTTACCGCCCCCCGTGGACCACTTTCCCGCAGGGCGAACCGACCCGATTCCGCAACCCCTGGAGAGAGGCATGGCCCTCGTCCGGGCCCTCAAGCCCCTACACTCATTCCACGTTCCCGAGGTCCCCATGGCCGCCGCCACCGCCCCCGAAATCCCCTTCGACGACCGCCTCAAGGCCCTCAACCGCACCCTTCAGGACATCGAGCGCGCCTTCGGCAAGGGCTCCATCATGAAGCTGGGCGACCGCATGAACGGCGCCGAGGGCCTCGAGGTCATCTCCACGGGCTCCATCAGCCTCGACGCCGCCCTGGGCGTGGGGGGCGTGCCCAAGGGCCGCATCGTGGAGGTCTACGGGCCGGAGGCGTCCGGCAAGACCACCCTGGCCCTGCACATGGTGGCCCAGGCCCAGAAGAAGGGCGGCCTGGCGGCCTACATCGACGCCGAGCACGCCCTCGATCCCGAGTACGCCCAGAAGCTCGGCGTGGACGTGGCGAACCTCTTCATCAGCCAGCCCGACAGCGGCGAGCAGGCGCTCGAGATCTGCGACCAGCTGGTGCGCAGCGGCGCCCTCGACATCATCGTCATCGACTCCGTGGCGGCCCTGGTGCCCAAGGCCGAGATCGACGGCGAGATGGGGGACAGCCACGTGGGCCTCCAGGCCCGCCTCATGAGCCAGGCCTTGCGCAAGATGACGGGCACCATCAGCAAGACCAACACCTGCCTCGTCTTCATCAACCAGATCCGCATGAAGATCGGCGTCATGTTCGGCAGCCCGGAGACCACCACCGGCGGCAACGCGCTCAAGTTCTACGCCTCCGTGCGCCTCGACGTGCGCAGCATCCAGAGCATCAAGGGCAACACCAACGATCCCCTCGTTGCCGCCAAGGACGAGGACAGCTCGGTCATCGGCAAGAAGACCAAGGTGAAGGTGGTGAAGAACAAGGTCGCGCCGCCCCTCAAGGTGGCCACCTTCGACATCATGTACGGCGAGGGCATCAGCCGCACCAGCGAGCTGGTGGAGCTGGGCACCCAGCTGGAGATCATCCAGAAGAGCGGCTCCTGGTACAGCTACAAGGAGAGCCGCCTGGGCCAGGGCGCCGAGAACGTGAAGAAGCTCTTCCAGGACAATCCGGAGCTCGCCGACGAGGTGGAGAGCCAGATCCGCGAGAAGGTGGGGCTGAAGGCCCTCGGCGCCTGAGCTCCCTGGCTTCATGCCGATCAAGGTTCGGGACCTGATCCGCCTGTTGGAGGAGGCCGGCTGGGTGATGGTTGCCCAGCGGGGCAGTCATCGGCAAT
>JBGASS010000248.1:0-4378 GCA_044229555.1 Holophagaceae bacterium | reverse complement strand
GGGCCGCGGCCTGAGGAAGGGCCAGCACGTGGCCCTGCTTTCGGAGAACCGCCCGGAATGGGCCTACGCGGACTACGCCTGCGCCATCCTCGGCCTGCCGGACGTCACCATCTACGCCACCCTCATGGCCAGCCAGGCGGCCTTCATCCTGGGCAACAGCAACGCGGCCTGGGTCTTCTGCTCCACCCACGACCAGCTCCAGAAGGTGCTCGACACGTGGCACGAACTGCCGGACCTGCAGGTGGCGGTGCTCATGGAGGGTGCCGTGCCGCCGGCGGAAGGGCGCACCATCCTCTCCTTCGCCCAGCTCCTGGACGAGGGCCGGGAGCGCGAGGCGGAGCGGTCCAAGGTGCGGGAATGGGGCGCCGAACGCCTGCCCGGGGACCTGCTCACCCTCATCTACACCAGCGGCACCACCGCGGATCCCAAGGGCGCCATGCTCACCCACGGCAACGTGGTCTCCAACATGCTGGCCTGCCTCAAGCACCTGCCCATCAAGGCCGGGGACCGCTGCCTCAGCTTCCTCCCCCTCACCCACATCTTCGAGCGCCTCGCCGGCCACTACGTGATGTTCTACATCGGCGCGAGCATCTACTACGCCGAGAGCGTGAACACGGTGCCCCAGAACCTGCTGGAGGCGCGGCCCACCGTGCTCTCCTCCGTGCCGCGGATCTACGAGAAGATCTACGCCAAGGTCATCGACGGCGTCGCCGCCAGCAAGAAACCCAAGCGGATGATCTTCAGCTGGGCCATGAAGGTGGGGCGGCGGGTGGTGCCCTTCCTCTACGAGGCCAAGGCCCCGGGCGCCTGGCTGGGGCTCCAGTACCGCCTGGCGAAGGCCCTGGTCTTCGACAAGATCCACGCCCGCACCGGCGGCCGGCTGAACTTCGCCGTGAGCGGCGGCGCCCCCCTTTCGGCCCAGGTCATGGAGTTCTTCTGGATCATGGGCCTGCCCATCCTGGAGGGCTACGGCCTCACAGAGACCAGCCCCGTCATCACCTTCAACCGCATGGGCTCGGTGAAGCCCGGCAGCGTGGGCCTGCCCATCTACGACACCTGGGAAGGCAAGCCCTTCCTCAAGATCGCCGAGGACGGCGAGATCCTCTGCCATGGCCCCAACGTCATGCTGGGCTACTGGGCCAACCCCCAGGCCACGCAGGAGGCCATCGACGCCGACGGCTACTTCCACACCGGCGACATCGGCGAACGGGACGAGCTGGGCCGCCTCAAGATCACCGACCGTAAGAAGGAGCTGCTGGTGACCTCCGGGGGCAAGAAGATCCCGCCCACCCCCATCGAGGACGCCCTCAAGGACGACAAGTACATCGCCCAGGCCGTGCTCATCGGCGACCAGCGCAACTTCATCACCGCCCTCATCGTGCCCAATTTCGACAGCGTCAAGCGCTGGGCCGCCATCAAGAAGCTGGCCTACGCCAACGACCACGAGCTGGCCAGCCTGCCCATGGTCAAGGCCAAGCTCATGCAGCGCATCGAGCGCGTCAACGCCCGCCTCCCCAGCTACGAGCGCATCAAGAAGATCGCCATCCTCGAGCACGAGATGACCTCCGAAAGCGGCGAGCTGACCCCCACCCTGAAGGTCAAGCGCCGGGTGGTGAGCCAGATGCACAAGGACCGCATCGAGGCGATGTACGCGGAGGGGAAGGAAGGCTGAAGCAGGTCGGGCACAATACAGCCATGAGCACGGCCCTCCGCCAGATCCGCGACCTCTCGGACATGATCAAGTTCGAGCACACGGTCTTCGCCCTGCCCTTCGCGTTCCTGGGGGCCTTCGCGGCGGCGCAGGGGCTTCCGCCCCTGCTGAAGTGCGCGTGGATCCTGGCGGCGATGGTGGGGGCGCGGACGGCGGCGATGACCTTCAACCGGCTGGTGGACGCGGACGTGGACGCCGAGAACCCCCGCACGGCGGCGCGCCATCTGCCCGCGGGCCGGGTGTCGCGGGCGGGCGCCATCGCGCTCTTCGGGGGCGGCGTGGCGCTCTTCGGCTTCGCGGCCGGGATGCTGGGGCCCCTGTGCTGGAAGCTGTCGCCCCTGGCCCTGGCCATCATCCTCGGCTACTCGCTCTGCAAGCGCTTCACGAGCTTCGCCCACCTGGTGCTGGGGCTCTCCCTGGCGGGGGCGCCCCTGGGGGCGTGGATCGCCGTGCGCGGGGAGATCGAGGCGCCGGCCCTGTGGCTGGCGGGGGGGGTGCTGGCCTGGACCGGCGGCTTCGACATCCTCTACGCGCTGCAGGACGAAGCCTTCGACCGCGCCGCGGGGCTGCGCTCCATCCCCGCGGCCTTCGGCACCGGCGGCGCCCTGTGGATCTCCCGCGGGCTGCACGCCGCGGCCCTCGTGGCCTGGGGCCGCTTCAACCTGCTGGTGCTGGCCTCGCCCTTCGCCTGGCTCGGCTGGCTGGTGGTGGCGGGCATCCTGGTCCGCGAGCAGTGGCTGGTGCGGGACGGGCGGCTGGACCGCATTGACGAGGCCTTCTTCACCCTCAACAGCCTGGTGGGGCTCGTCTTCTTCGCGGGCCACCTGCTGGATCTCCTCGTGATGCGCACCGCCTTCGTCTGAGGGTGGAAGCGGAAACCCAGGGTCGACAAGACCCGGCTCCGCTGGCACCGTTGTAGGTTCCATGGCTTCGAACCCGTCCACCCGCCGTGCGCACCGCCTGAGCCGCCCGGACGCCAACCGGTTCATCACGGTGATGCTGGTCTTCAGCCACCGGACCTACCGGCTCTCCATCACCCGGAAGTTCCTGGCGTGGACCCTCGGCGTCACCGCCGGCGTGGGCCTGCTGGCCATGGTGGGCAGCGCCTACGGCTTCTGGGCCACCAAGAAGATCATGTCCTTCGACCGCCTCCAGAAGGAGACCGAGGCCCAGGCCAACCAGCTGCGGGACACCCTGGGCCAGGCCCAGGGCCTGGACGCGGAGATCACGGACCTGCGCAAGCAGCACGAGCAGCTGATGAAGCTCCTCGACCCGCGCAATCCCGCCCACCAGCAGCCGGTCCTGCCCTCCAAGGGGGACGGCAAGGAGCAACCGGCGGATCCCCGGAAGGTGGGCCAGCTGCCCGCGGACCTCAATCGGATCGGCCAGATGAAGGCGGAGCTGGAGCGGCGGGCCGAGGCCGCCCGGGCCATCCGGGCCAGCATGGAGCCCATCCTCCAGGCCTGGTCCCACACGCCCTCCATCCCGCCCACCGCCGGCATGCTGGCCTCGGGCTTCGGCATCCGCGTCAACCCCTTCAACCGCGGGGGGGAGGAGGGGGACAGCCTCCTGGGCTTCCATTCGGGCCTCGACATCAGCAACGGGGAGGGGACGCCGGTGCAGGCCACCGCCGAGGGGACCGTGGAATCCGCGGGGTGGGCCGACCGCTACGGCTACGCGGTGGTGGTGCGCCACAACGAGGAGCTGGAAACCCTCTACGGCCACCTGAGCCACTTCTTCGTGACGGAGGGCGACAAGGTGAGCCGGGGCCAGATCCTGGGCCGCATGGGCCACAGCGGCCGCGCCACCGGCAACCACCTGCACTACGAAGTGCGGCGGGGGGGCAAGCCCGTGGACCCCAAGCCCTACCTGCGGCTCCAGAAGGAATGGCTGGCGAAGCTGGGCCAGGAGGCCTGAGGCCCCCCGTCCGGCTCGGGTCCAGGCCTTCCGGGCCAAGGCGCAAATCCATCTTGGCGAAGGACTAAGCATCCCTGGAAAGGAGTCGCGGGCCCGGGGGCCCGAGGGGTGCTACCCTGGCCCTTCGCCCCTTTTGGAGGTCCCGATGTTCGACCAGAAGAAGCGCAGTGACTCCATGCAGGCGGTGCATTCCCTCCTGGGCAAGGGCACCACCTGGAAGGGCGAGATCCACACCGGCGAGACGAGCCTGCGGGTCGAAGGCCACGTGGACGGCTCCATCCACAGCGACGGCGAAGTGACCGTGGCGCCGACGGGCCTCGTGACGGGCACCATCCACGCCAAGCACCTGGTGGTCACCGGCAAGGTGGTGGGCACCTTCAAGATCACCGAGTGCCTCGAGATCCACGGCTCCGGCTGCGTGGAGGGCGAGGTCGAAGTGGGCAGCCTCGTGGTGGACGAGGGCGGCATCCTGCAGGGCACCTGCACCCGCCGCGGCCACAAGGCCATGGTGCCCGCCCCGGCCGCCGCGAAGGCCCTGGAGAAGGCTCCGGAAAAGCACCTCGAGAGGAATGGCGGCAAGGCGCCCCAGCGCTTCCCCGAGGCCAAGCCCGAGGTGAAGGCCCAGGACGCGGCCAAGGCCACGGAAACCAAGATCGAGGAGCTCCTCGTGGGCGCCGGCGGCAAGCACTGAGACGCGAGCGCGGAAGGCCGAGCCCTCCAGGCTGAACTCCAATTCGGATGAAGCCCCAT